>CANOGI010000032.1 GCA_947565475.1 uncultured Eubacteriaceae bacterium | reverse complement strand
GAAGATACACAGGCTAAACTTAACTCTGTCGATGAAAAGCTTGAGATTATATGGAAACAAGTCACGGATATTGGAAAGAGAGATTGGTCTGGAAAAGAAATAATTGAGAATATTATGAACGCTTATTTGCGTGAGGTTGAGAAAATAAATGTTGAAATAGACGTCGATGAAAGCTATAATAGTCAAATGGAGGCTTCTCTCGCGGGAATAGGAGAATGAGAGATATGTTGGGCGTCGGATTTTCTTTGATTTTTATTGGCTGTATAATTCTTGGGTTTTCTTTTATTTTAAAAATAGGCAAAAAAAATCTTGATAAAAATTTTGAGGAAGCTATAAGAGATTTTGAAAAACGGAAAGAGGATAAAGAGGAAAAAAATTTAGATGATTTTGAGAAATATTTAAGCGTTTCCGAAAATAATTTTGAAAATGACTTTGAGAAAAGCTTTGAGAAAGAGCATGAAAATAATTTAACGGAAGAATATGACGAGGACGATGAGGATTTTACAGCGCTTATGAAACAAGCCAAGGATTTTTTAAAGCTTGTTGGAATCGCTTTAATCGTTATTGGTATTATTTCTTTTTTTGTTTAGAACATTTATATTTTTTAGAAATAACCTCGGCGGGAGGCTTAATAATGAAAAGTTATTTTTTATTTTTTATGGGTTTTATGTCGTTGGTTTTATCAATTTTATTTGTTTCCACTGTTTTTGCGGGGAAAGCGTATGATAATCAGTTTTTATTTAAGTTAAAAGATACTTCTGACGAAATTTCCATTACGGAATATAGAAACTTAGATGTTGATGTTGTTTCTGAAAATTTAAGTATATACAAAGCTGATTATGACACAGTGGAAAATTTGATGGAATTAGGTCTTATTGAGTACGCCGAGGAGAACGCCTTGATTGAGCTCGCTGATTTGGAAATGTGTGAAAGTATCTCAATAAGCGGGGAAGAAACCAAATATAACGACGCTTATTTTGAAAAGCAATGGTATTTTGAAAAACATAATCTTTTAGGAGCTAAAGAAAGGCTTGGAAATGGCAAAGGCATAAGAATTGCTGTGATAGATTCGGGCGTTGTGGCGCAAGAGGATTTTAATTCCTCAAATATAGAAGAGGGATATAATTATATAAATCCTGACAAAACGGGGAATTACATAAGTGACAACGATACGCTGACAGTACGTGTCCATGGTACTCAGGTGGCCGGAATTATATGCTCAAAAAGCGATAATGAGATTGGTATAGCGGGAATAGCTGAGGAAGCGACTATTGTTCCGCTTATAGTGTATCAAGATGGAACCAATTCTTTGGATAATGTTATCAGGGCGATAGACGACGCGGTTAAAAAGTATAACTGCGACATTATAAATATGTCTCTTACCACTTCCGCAAAAAGCGAATTTCTTCAAGAGGCTGTGGATTACGCCAATAAAAATAATGTTATAATTATCGCCGCCGCGGGAAACGGCGGGGTTACGTCTTATCTTTATCCCGCTTCATGTGAGAATGTTATTTCCGTAGGATCGGTTGATTTGGATTTTGGCGTTTCATATTTTTCTCAAAAAAATGATTATGTCGATATCTCAGCCGCTGGAAGCGGACTTACTCTTGTGGGAAGTGACGGTATATATAGGGACGGGAGGCAGGGAACGTCTTTTTCAGCCCCTATTATTTCGGGGTTCGCCGCTCTTATAAAAGAAAAGTATCCATATGTTGATGGGGAGCTTTTTTTAAAAATTCTTAAAGCGGGAAGCTATGATATAGAAGATGTCGGATATGATATATACACGGGTTTTGGAGCTTTTGACGCTTTTGAGAGTGTGAAGTTTATTGAGAAAAACCGAGATTTTTTTATTTCTCCCGTTTATATTGACAATTCTGATATAAGAATTAAGATTTTTGGCGATGGGATTTTTGGAAATTTTATTTTTGCTGTTTATGATGAAAATGGTAAAATGAAAGATTTTTATACAAGAGCTTTTGAAACAGAAAATCAAATTTTTTGTGAAAGTATTGAGAGAAGTTTAAGAAAGGGAGAATTTATAAAAATTTTCGCTTTTGACAATTTTTTGAGTATGAAGCCTTTGGGAGAAGCGAGGATTGTGGAGAGCGGATAAAGAAATAACTATGAAGTAATTGATTTAAGAATGGTTTTATAGTTATGAGAAACTTAAAGGCGTAAAGTATATGAGATAAAAATGATTTTTAGCCGGTGAACTTGTTTATTTTTAGGTTATTTGCTGAAACAATAGTTTGTGGAAAAAACATAAAATAAATTTTATAATTTTTATTTTAACTCTTGTAAATTTTTATTCTATCAATTAAAATATAGTTGTAAGTTTATTTTTATTAAATTTAAGAAAAGAGGGTTACGAATGAGAAACAGAATTTTGGCTATTATATTGACATTTACTTTTGTTTTTGGTTTAAGCTCGATTAATATTTTTGCTGCGGGAATGTCATTTTATCCCGAACAGGGAACTTATGAGTTTGAGGAAGAACAAATCGGTGAAAAATTTATTGTTGATTTTATTCTTGACGGAAACGAGGGATATAATAATTCCACTTTTAGAGTTAAATATGATCCAAGCGTTATAAAAGCGGTTCCTAATGAAACTTCAGATGTTGAGAACGACGGATTTATAACATATGATGTTATGAGTGGAAAGACAAGGCGTCTTTTCTTTAATTCAGAGATTACATCTCAGCTTAATTTAGTTCCATCAAAGGGCGCGAGAGATTATGAGGGACGCTCAGACGGAAAGAAGACTGCCGCTGAAACTGGTATTATTGTCCTTGGGCAGTATGTAAGTAATGTGGCGGGAGTCTATGACACATATGATAATGGTATATTTATAAGACTTACTTTTGAGATTATGGGACCTGGGGAAACGGATATTGAGATATCAGGAAAACCGGGAAGCAGCTGTATTTTTTACGCCACGTCAAATGTTAAACAGGATGTTTCTATTGAGTCGGCGAGGGTAAAAGTAACCGGCAGTGAGGAAGAGTCTATAGAGACAACAACTAAAAGCGAAAATTCCGATGATAAAAACTCCAACGGGGAAACTATTACGGAAACCACCACTAAATTTAAGTCAAGCGGAAGCTCAAATTTATCAGAGGATGACTTAGAAAGCACCACAAAAGATTCATCGAAAGAAAAGGATTCTGAAAAATCATCAAACAAAAAAGAAAACAAGGATAAAAATAACTCTGATGACGATAGGGATTCAGAAAAAGAATTAAGCGATAATGAAAAAGAAAATTCTGATAAAACAGAAAGTAATAAAGAATTTTTCAATGATATTTCAAATTATGCTTGGGCCGAAAAAGCGATTAATGACCTTGCGGAGTTGAAAATTATAAATGGTATAGGCGGCGGAAAATTCGCTCCTCAAAATAATGTGAAAAGAGCCGATTTCTTAATTATGCTTATGAATGCTCTGGGAATTAAGGCGAAAGATAACGCAAGCGGTTTTGCTGATGTGGATTCTTCAAAATATTATGCCAACGCTGTAACGGCGGCTCAGTCTCTTGGTATCGCGGCCGGCGATGATAAAGGCAATTTTAGACCAGAGGAGTTCATATCAAGACAGGATATGATGGTTCTCGCTTACAGAGCTTTAGTTGAAAAAGGGCACGAACTTGAGTCGGAAGGCGTGGACTCTTTAAGTAAATTCAACGATAAAGAAGATATTTCCGAATACGCTAAGGAAGCGCTGAATGCTATGGTTTCTCAAAAAATTGTAAATGGCACCGGGAATAATATCGAGCCTAAGAATAATACCACAAGAGCTCAGTCGGCGGTTATTATTCATAATATTTTGAAATTTATAGATGAGTTAAACTAAAATCTGTTTTTTAATATTTTGTGTAAAATTTTAGGAAAGGCTGTTTTAATAATCTTTTGATTATTTAAAACAGCTTTTTTACATTGTTTAAAAGTAAAAATTATGAAAATTAACTTACGTAAATTTCTTGGTTAATTTGTTGTATAAATTGCTTATATGTGATATAATAAGTAAAGATTTATGGTCAATGAACTAAAAAAAGCGAGTTAATGGAGATGAGAGTTATTTCCGCAAAGCAGGTATGAGGGCTTAATCAAGAGCGTTTTTGACTGTTTAACGTAGAGAAAGGAATTCTTAACCGTTGGACTCATTTAGTTTTTAGTTAATTGACATATATTTGGCGATTGAAATCCACTGAGTATAATAGTGATTGGTATTATTTGCAAGTATATCCGCAGAGATAAAATTAATATGCAGAAGTATTTATATTTTTGAATATATTTTAACAAGGAGGTATTTTAATGAAAATCGCGGTAACTTATGAAAACGGTAAAATTTTTCAGCACTTTGGACATACTGAGGAATTTAAAATCTATACTATTGAAAATGAATCTATTGCATCTTCGGAGATTGTTTCCACAAATGGTAGCGGTCACGGGGCTTTGGCTGGATTTTTAGAGGACTTAGAAGTTGACGCTCTTATATGCGGAGGAATTGGAAAGGGCGCGAAAGACGCCCTTAGTGATGTTGGAATTAAGCTTTACGGCGGAGTGGACGGAGACGCTGACGAGGCTGTTACTGCCCTTTTAAAAAATGAGCTTGAGTTTAATGAAAATATAGAATGTTCACATCATAATGACCATGGTCATGAACATTCATGCGGTTCTCACAGCTGTGGCTCTCATGAGTCAAAAAAGTATGGGGGGATTACAGAGGTTACAGGTGAGAATTTCTCAGAAGAGGTTACAGGCTGCTCTGATCTTGTTGTTATTGATTTTTGGGCGGAGTGGTGTGGTCCCTGCCAAATGCTGTCGCCTGTTATTGATGAGTTAAGCGAGGAAATTACAGATGTTAAATTCTGTAAAATAAATGTTGACGAACAACAGGATATTGCCGCTAAATTTGATATTTATAGTATTCCTACTGTTATATTTATGAAAAATGGCAAAGCGGTGGATAAATCTGTTGGATTTGTTCAGAAAGAAGAACTTTTTGAGAGGATTGAAAAGAATAAATGAATAAAGTCAGATATAACGATAATAAGAAAGTCGTAGACAAAATCAAAGAAGGTCTGAAAAGAACAGGAGGCTATTGCCCTTGTAAAACTGAGAGAAGTGAAGATAACAAATGTATGTGCAAAGAGTTTAGGGATCAGATTGCTGATGAAAAATTTGAGGGATATTGTCATTGTATGTTATATTATAAGGAAAAATAAAAAAATCCGAGTCAAAACTATGAATTTAGTTTTGGCTCGGATTTTAAATATTAAAATTATTTTGAAACTACGATATTACAATAATTCCATAAAAAGAAAAACATTTTATAGTCAAACTACTTGAAAATAAGCAAAAGGAGATGAGATAAAAATTATTTTTTCAAGGTAGCGGAAAGATGGCATAGCGTAAAAGCCTACGCCGCCTGATGCTAATGTGGCAAAAATGATTTTTAACCGCCGAACTTGTTCATTTTTTAGGTTATTTGACTATATTAAAAAAGTCAGCATTTTTTGATGATAAAAGCTAAATTGCGTTCGCCAGTGTCCTTCGGGTTACTATTTTAGTGTCAGTTTTTTTTATTTTAAATTTCAAAAGCATAAAGTGTAATGAGGATTGAGAGACAATCAGGAAAATTTTAAGTAGAATAAGTTTTTTGTTCACTTCATTCCCGCGCATATTATATTTGCTTTTATAAACAAGATTAGTATCAGGAGTTGACGCTCATTTTTTTAAGAAAAGCTTTTGTCCGCTCGTTTTGCGGATTATCAATAACTTCTTTGGGGCTTCCTTCCTCAACAATAATTCCTCCGTCCATAAATATCACTCTGTCCGAAACACTTCGGGCGAAATCAATTTCATGAGTTACTATTATCATAGTCATTTTTTCATCGGCAAGGCTACGAAGTACTTTTAATATTTCTGCTGTAAGCTCAGGGTCAAGAGCGGATGTTGGTTCGTCAAAAAATAACATTTTTGGTTTCATAGATAAAGCCCGGGCAATAGCCACACGTTGCTGCTGCCCTCCTGAAAGCTGATACGGATAATAATTTTCTTTATCCTCAAGCCCCATTTTTTTTAGAAGTATGTAAGCTTCTTCGTAAACTTCGCTTTTTGGACGTCTTTGAACGTGAATAGGAGCGTCAGTTATATTTTTTATCACTGAGTAGTGAGGAAATAAATTAAAATTCTGAAATACAAGCCCAAAGTAGCCACGAATTTTTTTTATTTGTGCCTTTGAGGCGTATACAGGAGACCCGCTTACGCTTGTTACGGCTTTTTCACCGCAATAACTCATATCTCCGCCGTCAATAGTCTCAAGCATTGCCATACATCGGAGTAATGTGGACTTGCCAGAGCCAGATGGACCCAGAATAGAGATAACCTCTGTCTGGTCAACGGATAAACTGATATCTTTAAGTACCTGTAAATTATCAAAACTTTTTTCTATATTGTTTATTTCAAGTAAGCTCATATTAATGCCCTCCTAATCAGCGAAAATAATTAAGTTTCTTTTCGATATACTCCATTACAAAAGCAACGACAAAGTTGAATATATAATAGAATATTCCCGCTATAAACAACGGCATAATCGTTGTTTCAGCGGCGGCAACCTGCTTCGCGAGAGTAAACATTTCGGTATAAGAAATAGCGAAAGCGAGGGAAGTGTCTTTTACAAGAGTAATAACCTCGTTCGTCACGGATGGGATTATATTTTTAACCATTTGAGGAAATATAATTTTAAAAAAACGCTGTTTTCTGCTATAACCGAGAATATCAGCCGCTTCATACTGCCCTTTCGGCACAGCCTGAATGCCGGAACGATAAATTTCGGCGAAATATGCCGCGTAATTTAATGTAAAGCCTATAATTACAGCGTAAAAACGATAACTCGCGGGAGTGTTTATACCAAAGATAAAGTAAGGCCCGAAAAACACAACTAACAACTGTAACATAAGCGGAGTTCCGCGAAGGATTGAAATATAAATTTTTACTATCCACCTTAGCGGCGTTAATTTTGACATTCTGCCCGCTGTAATAAGTAGACCAAGTGGCATTGAGAAAAGCAAAGTAAGAAAGAAAATAGCGAGAGACGCCCCCAGTCCTCCCATGAGCTGTTTTGAAATACTTAAAAATCTCTCAATTAAGGATTGACTGTTTTCCATGGAGGTATTATCTATGTAAGAATCCTCAGCGGAAAGGCATACGCTTGACTCAAGCCCCCATTTTTCAGCTATTCTTAAAAAAGTTCCGTCGCCAAGCATTTCCCAAAGAGTTTCTTGAACCTCGTCTCGCAACTCAGTATTGCCTAAAAGAAATCCTATTCCATATTCCTCAGAGGAAATATGTTTATCAAGCATAACAAAAAGATTTCCTCTTGATTTAATCTCATAGTTGGCGACGCCAATATCCATACATATAGCGTCTATCGCTCCTGACTCAAGGTTAAGAAAAGCGCTGTTGTAATCCCCTACTTGCTGAAGCTCCTTAAATGACGCCGCGAGGTTTTTGTTTTCCTCCGTAGCGTCGTCGCCTGTTAGAGCGGCGAGAGCGGAACTATCGGACTGAACGGCTACTGTTTTGCCGGCAAGTCCTGAAAGGTCCTCGATTCCAGAGTCTTTTTTTACGATAACAACCTGAGAGTTGTCAACGTATGGTGTAGTCCAAGTATATTTATCCTCTCTTCCGTTCATAGTAAAGCCGTTCCAAATACAGTCAATAGCTCCCGTTTTAAGTTCCATATCTTTAGAGTTCCAGTCAATAGGCTGTTTTTTTAAAATCCAGCCTTTTCGCTCGCAAACCTCTTCTGCCAAGTCAAGATCAAATCCAACATACTCTCCACTTTCATCTTTATAACCATACGGCGGAAATTCAGCGTCAAAACCAACCGTAAAAGTTTTGTTATCGTCAGCGGCGCAATAAAATGTAAATCCAGTTGTTAACGCATAGGTAATAAATAGAATAACTGTAATACGCAACAGCGATATTTTTTTTAAATTCATATTTTTTCCTCCATTATCTAATTTATTTAGAATATATTTGAAAAGCTGTAAAAAGTCGTTAAAAGCACATAAATAATAAATTTTTTAAAAATATAAGTATTTTTTAATATTAAAAATAGACTCATTTAATAAATAAGCTTAATTTTCACGCCTATTTTAGCTTTTAAATATATTACAACAATTATAACATATTTTTTGACAATTTTTCAACTGTTAAGAACTATAAAGAAACATAAAGAAACATATTGCAAATATGGCAGATTGTCAAAAAACTAAAGAACAAAAAAATATTAATTTTTCGAGGATTAAGGTTATGGAAGCGTCGAGGACTTTATAGTCAATCAACTTGAAGAATGAACAGGTTCGACTAAGTTTTTTAGTACAAGTTATTGCTACAAAAGATAGATTTATATTTAAGATGTTATTACCTATGATAAAAAAAGTAGATAAATTCTTTTAATAAAAAAGGTTTTTAGTTTAATTTGCTAAATATATATTAAATTAAACATTAAATTTTTTTAAATAAGTTTATTAATTATTTCTCATATTTTTTTATAGGATTTCAAAAAAGGTGATATTTTACAAGAAAATTTTTATTAACTACTAATGTTTATTTTATTTTTTATTCTATTTGTTATTAAAATTAATTTCTGTAAAAATATTACTTTTTAATTTTCAGTACAAGAATTTTTAAAGAAAAAAAATAATACTAAAAATCAAATTAATCAAATTATGTATATTTAACATAATTTATAACATTTTTTTTGATTTAAACTTATATTATAAAAAATAAACAAAAAAAGTTTGGAAAATTTTACCTTAAAATTGAAAAAATAACCAAAAAAGCTATTGATTTATGACGTGAGCGCAAGTATACTTTAAACATATTTAAAACAAAATATATATTTTTTTTAAGGAGGGAAACTTTTATGAAATTTAGCTTTAAAAAAGAGTTGAAAAAAACTTTAGCTACGGTCGTGGCTTCAGTTATGGCTTTTAGCTCAATTTCTTGTATGAATGTTTTTGCCGCGGGATCAGGCAATCTCCCTGCGTTTCCAGGCGCGGAAGGCGGCGGAAAATTCGCCACAGGCGGACGAGGTGGAAAAGTTTATCACGTTACGAATCTTAATGACAGTGGCCCAGGGTCATTTCGTGACGCGGTTGGTGGGTCAAACAGGATAGTTGTTTTTGATGTTTCAGGAACTATTGAGTTAAAGAGCGATGTTGTTGTCAAAGATAATGTTACTGTCGCGGGACAAACCGCTCCTGGCGGAAAAGGTATTACTCTTAAAAATTATAAAATCGGTCTTGGCGGAGATAATATCATCCTTCGTTTTATAAGCTCTCGTCCAGGGGAAAGAGGCACAAGCGCGGATTATGACGCTTTTGGAGGAGCCAAAGGCTCAAATTCCATTGTTGACCACTGCTCAATCGGATGGGCAAACGATGAGCAATGGGGGCTTTACTCAAATAATATGAATCAAACTGTTCAATGGAGTTTAATTGGACCCGCTAACTCATTTTCTTATCATTCAAAAGGAATTCACGGTTTTGGTATAATGTTCGGTAAGGGCCAGAATTCTTGGCATCATAATATGATTGCTCATAATATATCAAGAAACTTCAGAGGTAAAGTTGAGGGAACGAACGTAATGGATTTTGTAAACAATGTTGTTTACGATTGGGGATACCAAACGGCTTACGGTACTTTGGGGCATCTTAATTACGCGGGAAATTACTTCAAAGCGGGTTCATCAACGTCAGGTGGATATAATTACATTAATTTCTCAAGCGGAACAAATGTTGAGAAATATAAATTTTATCTCACTGGCAACAAGATGATTAATAAAGACGGCAGTGTTCGCAATAGTGAGACAGACAACTGGAAAGCTGTTAATTACGGCAATGTTACTTCTACATACGGATATGATGAAGCGTATTATAGAACTGACAGTTATATGCCTCTTTTAACAAATGGTGTTGATGTTTCTGTCGTACCCAATATGGATACTGCGGACGTGGCTTTCAGTAAAGTCACAAAATACGCTGGCGCTGGTATAAGCGAGAATTGTAAACCTAAAATTGACCTTGAGGTTATGCGAGACGCTATAAACGGAACAGGTTCAATTACAGGAGCGAGACCTCTTTCTCAGGCAAGTGCCACACAGCAGGCTGAAATTGCTAAAAATAATATTAATTTTGTTGATTACAGTCAATATTATCCGCCAGCTATTCTCAAAAAAGAAATTGTCGACAGCGATAACGACGGTATGCCAGACGATTGGGAAATAGCGAGAGGACTTGACCCGTACGACGCTTCTGACGCGACGGGAGATTATCTTGGCGAAGGATACAATAATATTGAATATTATATAAACGACCTTACTGTAAACGCTTTCCCTCCAGGTACTGTTACTCTCTCAAAAGAAACCGCGAGTTCAGACTATGTGACGACTACTTGGAAAGCTTCAGGAAACAAAAGCGCTTACGCCGAACTTATGGAGGGTTTATTCGCGAAAGACGCTCTTACTTATAACGGTTTAGGAACGACTATTGATAAAATTAAATTTGACGGATATGTTACGGGAATTAAGAGCGGTACTCCTCTTACATTTGAGCCTATTTATGACGGTGATTACACTGTTTATTATCGTGTTGGTTCAAATAAGACGTTTAAAATCGTAGATGAAAGCGGAGTTGTTGTTGGTACAAAATCAAACAGCGGTTCAGACGCTTTGGAAACTTCCACAAAAGTAGCGGTTAAAGCGGGTAAAACTTATTACGCTTATGTTGAGGGCTCAAACGCGTATTTCTACGGAGCCAGATTTGAGAGACTTAAAACAGCGTCGCCTTTAAATAACAACTATTATGAGTATAAATTTGATTTAACGTCCGATAAGGGGACAAACGCTTATATTTCAGATATTTCTCAAAAAGCTAAAATAAAGCCACTCTCAAATTTTAAGTATCATAGTATGGGAGGATATAACGCCTCAGCGGGAGATATAATTTATTTAACTCTTGACGGTTCAGGAAAATATACAAACACAAGTATTTCTTTTGACTTACTTTATCCAGCAAAAGCTTCGGCGACAGCTGAAATATTTGATGCGTTAGATAAATCATACTCAAAATCTCTCGCGAAAACAAATCTTACAGCCGACGGCACAAATCCTATTAAACTCATATTTGACGGCGAGGGAGGACACTCATATATTGTGAGAGTAACAAGCTCTTCTGCGAATTATTTCCTCGCTAAAGGATTAACAGTGAAAACAAAAACAGGATTAATTGAGAAAATTGACACAAGTACGGAGACGACAACTGAGACAACTACCGAAAGTATTCCTGCTTATGAATTTAATCTGACTTCTGACAAAGGAACAAATGTAAATGTTTCTGATAACAGCGGAAAGGCCTATGTTAAATTACTTCCAAGTTTTAGATACCACAGTATGGGCGGATATGACGCGCTTGTCGGTGATATTCTCTCATTATCATTCGATGGAAGCGAAACGTATAAAAACACGGAAATAAAATTTGATTTCTTGTATCCTAGTAAAGCTAAAGGAACAGCCACCGTGTATGATATAAATGATATGACGAAAGCTATAGTGTCTGTTACGGCATCGGCCGACGGCTCTAATCCGGTTTCGCTCAAATTTGACGCTGTTGGGGGACACTCATATATTGTAAAAATAACAAGTGACTCATCAAGTTATTTTCTTGTGAGAAAACTTATTGTTGAGACAAAAGGAAATTTAATTGAGAATGTTGAGAAAGAGGAAATTATAGAATACAATTTTAATTTGACTTCTGATTTGGGAACAAATAAAGTGATTTCCGATTCCACAAAAAAGGCTGATATAAAATTAATGCCAAGTTTCAGATATCATAGTATGGGCGGATATAACGCACTTGTCGGTGATATTCTCTTATTATCGTTTGATGGAAATAAAACACATAGGGATACTATTATTGAGTTTGACTTCCTTTATCCTGACAAGGCGACAGGAACGGCTACAATATATGACGTGAATGACACGACAAAAGCTCTCGCGTCAGCTACGGCGTCGGCGGACGGTAAAAATCCCGTATCTCTTAAATTTGACGCTGTTGGAGGCCATTCCTATATTGTAAAAATAACAAGCGATTCAGCGAGTTATTTCCTCGTTAAGGGAGTTAATATTAAAACAGGTGGCAAGCTTATCGTTATTGAGTCATATAACGATAAACAAGAAGAAGAGCCGCAAATTATTGAAACCGAGGCTACAACAGAGGAGACAACTGTTAAGACAACAGAAGCTACAACGGAGGAAACAACAGAAGAAACCACTCAATCTTCAGCTGTTAATAGCAAAGATGTATCTGTTGATATAGTTGATAGTATAATATATGTTCACGCGGGTGAAACTATATCTTTTGACACCATTGTAAATTCAAGCGACAATAAATATTATTTTGAGTTAGACGGTGGAAATTGGTGGTTTGAGCCCGCTGACAATTTTGTGAATGTTTGGGGCGGTCAGGCAAATATTTTGACAAATACGACAAACACATTTACAATTAATCAGTGGTGTGGTCTTGAGGATGGTTATGAATTCACTCTAACAGCGTACGCTAATGATGATAACAGCGTTAAAGATACTGTTACTATTGTATTTTGTAAATAGCTGAAAAGATAGATTTTATATGTTTGGTGATTAAAATTTATTAATATGTAAAATTTTTTAGTGGACTATGCTTAAATGAATGTTATATTTTACTAAACTCAACTGTTTTGAATATTAAACGGTGATATTTAATTATCGTATATAAAAAACAGCACGAAAATTAAAAATTTAGTTTTCGTGCTGTTTTTTATTGTATAAGTTTTAACTATACTTAATTATAACGTGAGTTCGATGAAAAATAACAGCAAAACAAAGTTTTTCGAGATTTAGCAAAGCGAAAGCCTTGCGTTATAAAGTTTAGATCAAGTCTTTTCAAAGATTCTCCGGGTGTGGAACAGCGTTCCACGGTTTAATCTTTCGAGTTGGTGCGAATGAGGCAGAACCTCAAGGTTTTTATGCTTAAAAAGCATTTTAAAAACGGTTTGCCTTCGCTTTATGTTGTTCAAATTTTAAATAAAATATTTTTTCATTATGGAAGTGCTGTAATTTCGTAGTCTTGAAAGAAGTCTAATATA
>CANOGI010000031.1 GCA_947565475.1 uncultured Eubacteriaceae bacterium | reverse complement strand
CCGTACAGACCCCTTTAAAATGAATAGGTCTGCTTTTTCCGCAAAGACCGTTTGGAAGAGTGTCCATATTTACAAAAGAAGAAAAAAACTCATCATACATCTCCGCTATCTCCGGATTAAAAATAACATCCACACCTGATTTTTCACATATTTCCGAGTCTCTCTCAATATCCCTCGGATAACTGTCAAAATCCTCGTTTTCCCCAAATTGCATGGGATTTACAAAAACACTTACGAGAACTCTGTCATTGTCCTCTCTTGCCTTTTTTATAAGACTTTGATGTCCCTCGTGCAAATATCCCATTGTTGGAACCAAACCAACTGACAAGCCCTCTTTTTTCCACTCTTTAACGGTTTTTCTTACATCTTCCACAGTTTTAATAATTCTCATACCTGAATATCCTCCGTAAAATCAACATAAAGTTAAACTACGTTTAAGTGACTGAGTAAGCACCCCCATATCTTAAACAGAGGCACTTACTCTTGTATTCAGCGGGAGCGCGAACTCCCATTAAATACAAAGGCGAAGTTATCCGCCACCGGTCTATTCGTATTTTTTGTGTATATTTAAGCTTTCAGATATGCTTTAATATAATTTTTGAATAACCTCGTCGTCAATAGAAAACGTATTTTCCTCTCCCGGAAAAATACCTTTTGAAACCTCGTCTTTATAAGACTTAAAAGCCTCTTTCATAATATCTCCAACATCGGCGTATTTTTTAACGAACTTAGGAAGAAATCCCGAGTACATTGCAAGCATATCCTGATAAACAAGTACCTGCCCGTTACAACCAGCGCCCGCCCCTATACCAATAGTTGGAACAGAAAGTTTGTCCGTAATAATTTGAGCGAGTCTGGCGGGAACGCATTCCATCAAAACAGCGAAAGCACCTGCCGCCTCAAGAGCTAAAGCGTCGTCAATAAGCCTCTTTGCCGCCTCAAGGGATTTTCCTTGAACCTTAAAACCGCCTAAAGCGTTGACAGACTGAGGAGTAAGCCCTATATGGGCCATAACGGGAATAGATGCTTTGACAATAGCCTCAATATGAGGCGCGAAATCTTTGCCCCCCTCAAGTTTAACAGCGTGAGCGTGTCCCTCCTTAATAAGTCTCCCCGCGTTTTTAACGGCGTCATAAATAGAAGCCTGATAAGACATAAAAGGTAAATCGCTCACAAGCAGAGCGTTCTCACAGCCTCTTGACACAGCGGCGGTATGATGAATCATGTCCTCCATAGTAACAGAAAGAGTGTTCTCATAGCCAAGACATACATTTCCTAAAGAGTCACCCACTAAAATAGCGTTAATTCCCGCCTCGTCAATAAGTTTAGCGGTAGAATAGTCATAAGCCGTAAGCATTGAGAGCTTTTCATTTTTTTTCTTCGCCTGAGAAAATGTGACAACGGTATTTTTCATTTATAAAACCTCCAAAACTTTTTTTAATTCATCATAAGAAATATCGGGATTTTTTAAAGACGCTATATCAGATAGCTTGTTTGATAAAATTTTATATACAGCTCTATCCATCTCTTTTAAAACTCCCATATGCTTTATAACAGTATCTGTATCATTCCGCTCCACAGGTCCGGTCAAAGCGTTTATAACGCCTTTTTCAAAAACGCTTTTTATATTTCCCATAACAAGAGGTTCAACGGCTAAATACGCTTCCTCCTCGTCAAATCCGCATTCTTTAAGAAAACATATTCCACTGTAAACAAGAGCGTTAATCAAGTTACTTTGAAACACACACGAAATATGATAAAGCGCTTTTTTTTCAGAAGAAATAATTTTAACCTTGTTTCCCATGCTCTCAAGAATTTTTTTAATCTCTCCAAGAGCTTGACAATTTCCCTCAAGCGTAAAAAAAGCCTTGGCAAAGTTTTTATACCCGTTATACTTGTCAGAAACAGCGAGAATAGGATGCGCCGAACATACGAAAGCCCCTTTAGCAACAGCGTCCGTAAATATATCGCTTGACAGCGCTCCGCTACAATGGCAGATAATCTTTCCTTTAATATTTAGAGTGGAAAGCTCTTTCCATACCCCTAAAATACCGCCGTCCCGTACAGTAATAAAAATAATATCAGAATTTTCCGCAAATGAGTATAAATTACCAAAACAAACCGACTCAGTAAATTCGGAAGCGAACTTAGCGTTTTCATAATTTCCGCTCAAATAGCCTGAAATCGTATAACCATTTTCCTTGAGATATTTTCCCAAGGAGCAACCTACCTTGCCCGCTCCGATAAAACCAATTCTCATTAAAAACACCTCCGGTCCCGCTCCATAAAAGATACAGGCTGAAATAATCTTACGCTACAGCGTACTTTTTTATTTTAAGCGAGCTTACACACTGCTAAAGTACAATTTCCTATAGCGAGACAATAAAAGAATAAAGAAACAATCCTTAATAAAACTTAATATATCAAGAAATTCTTTTATTATTTCACGATAAAACCACCGCGAATTGCTATAAATTGGAATACTGTCTAAATTTGCCTGTAAACCAGCCCATTTATTCATATAAAAAATAAAACCCCATACCTAAGGCATAGGGTCTGTTGAAAACGAACACATAAGCCTTATAACAGTTAAATCACCGCTTGACATTGTTCGTAACATTCATAATAGCAATTAAGGCCGCCAAAAAGGCAGCCTAAGGATATTATTTTCTGCCATATTTTTTATTGAATTTATCAACACGACCACCAGCATCAAGCAAAAGCTTCTGGCTTCCCGTGTAAAAAGGATGACATTTTGAGCAAACCTCAACTCTGATTTCCTCTTTTGTTGAACCCATAACAAATTCATTTCCGCAGTTACATTTTACTTTAGCCTGGAAGTATTCCGGATGGATACCTTCTTTCATTATTACTTACACCTCTTTCTTTAATAGTGAGATACATTTTGGCATCTCTCGTCTAAACAACATAACAAATGATATTTTAACATACAGTTAAATAAAAAGCAACAATAAAATTCCAATAAATAAATATTTGTAAAACTTGAACAAATTTTTATTCCTATCAAGCCTGTATTGCTACAATCTAAAACCTGTTTCCGCTTACATATACGACGCAAAAATATTTATAACATTTTCTTTAATAATAATCTCACCATGCTCAGCTAAGAAATATTTTGATATAACATTAGATGTATGTTTATAACCATACTCTGAAAAAATCAAATCAAGAGAATCTGTCTCCACAGCGTCCTCGCCATTGTCATTCTGAATAACAAGAAAATATTTATCGTTATACCTGTATAAAATATTCGTGCCTGAGAAAAATTTATTCGCTTTATGAGCAGCGGCTGAAATATCGTCAATTTTATCAAAAGAATAAATTATTATATTTGAGTCGTCGTCTCCCCGTATTCCATACTCCTCACCAAAAAACTCCTTTTTTATATCGCTTCTTTTAAATTTGCGCTCTTCCTTGCTTGGCGGCATAAGAGTAAATTTATTGTCCATATGGCTTTCGTCCAAAACTTTCGATACAATAATAACAATCCCATCCGAAGCGATAGGGGCCGCCTCAATCATAAGAGGAGAATCCTCAACCTCAAATCCACAAGTCTCAACAGCTTTCTCCATCATTTCCCTAAAAAGAGCCTGTGTTTTTTCAGACCCGTACGCAAGCTCCGTAAGTTTTATATTTCTTTCTCTTAAATCAGACTGATTCAAAAAAACTTTTATTTGATTTTCACTGATTCTTTCTATTTTCATATACTCACGTCCTTTATAAACTATACCATAGTATTATCTTGACACCTTATTCTTCCTGTATCTAACCTATAATATTAGTATAAATAATATATTTGAAATTGTAAAGAGGATATTGTTGTATTTATCAATAATTTTTATCAAACTTTTTAAAGTTTTTTATAATTGATAAACTCACCCTTATTTAAATAAACTTTAACAATTTTTTAAAAATTTCTATAACCGTTGACTTTTTTCGATTAAAATTATAGAATTAATATATAAAGTCAAGACTACAAGAATTTTTATATAACAAAAATTCTTGTAACCGGCGGCGAAAGTATTCGCCTTTGTATTCAGAGTGAGGCTGGCCGCAAAACTTTGTTTTGCTGCTCGCCCTCGCAACATGGCTTGCACTCCCCTGAATACAAGAGTAAGTACCACCGCTTAAAAAACGGAGACTTCCTCTGTCGGTAAAAAAACATTTGAGAAAACACCGTGGAAAATATAATATAAATATCCGCTGATTTAAAAAGCGCTGACTAATTCCGCGATAATTTTTAAGCTTTAACGTCAGTCTCGGAGGTAACGGATTTGAAAGAAACAAGTAAAGCAAAAGGTAAAGCGGCAGTAAAACAGGATTTAGAGAACACGTTAAGTTTTTATAACGAGGCTCTCACAAAAAAAGTTATCGGACAGCTTTTCGACGAATATGTAAAAGACGATGAGGACTCCTATTATACAAAAACATCTCGTAATTCAGAATATTACGATGAATTTAATTATGATTCCGAAAACTCACATAATCCCGAAGACTCTAAAAACAGCGGAGGCTTTTATTTTGGCGATACTTTCAGTAGCTTCTCAAAAGAAAATCTATTGGCAAACGACGATGATAAAATAAATTATGATTATAACATAAATAACAGTTATGATAATAATTACAGTGATTTCCCATCTGAATATGATGAGGAGAACGAATTTTCTGAACTTTCTTCTGAAATCCGTGACAAAAATACACATACTCATGAATCTATCGCTCCTCCCCTTAAAAAAAAGACTTTAGAGAATAAAAACGAATATTATGAGTATGACGACTTTGACGATGATTTTGACCAATATGATTACGAGCCAAAAAAGAAAAAAAAGCGAAAACCAATAAAAATAAAACCAAAAAGGCATATGGAGTTAGGTGAGACCGAAGACTTTCTCGACAAAAAGAGAAAGGAACAGGAGGCATTGGAAAGCGGAGATATAGAGGTTTTTCCGGCTAAAAATTTAGACAAGCATCATAAAAAAGCCAACCTTTCAATTTCTGGGAAAAAAAGCGAAAAAAAAGAACCTGAAGAGGAAATGGAATATAATATATTTATAAAAGATTTAACCGCTTCCAAAAAAGAAAAAGACGAACCCCTCACCCGTAATCTTCCTCCCCTTAAAGATAAAAACATTCCTCAAAGAGACATTGGGTATGAGGACGTACTTAGGTACAGCCCAAGAAGACGAGGCGGTAGAAACCAAACCGTAAAAAAGAAAAAAAGAGTTCCGTTGAGCGAAAATAAAAATATATATCCAGATGGAGCCGGAGTGTCTTCTCACACTCCAAAAAGAAAAAATCAAGGACAAAAATCAAAAATAATAATTCACGGACCAAAGACAAAAAGAAGAAAATCAAAACTTCCCCTTTTAACATCACTCTTTATTTTTACGCTCATAGTGTCTTTAATATTTTGCTTAATAAAAATTAAAAGCCTTACAGAGCAAATAGACGTTCTCAACGAACTTTTAAAACCATCTCAAACACAACAGCCTGTTCCTGAAAACAATGATAATTCCGACCCTAACGAAAATCCTATATAATCAAGGATACTATTTTTAGTCAGACTGTAAACAACATAAAATTTTTTAAGCATCAAACGGAACGAAGTGGCGTTTCAAATAGTTTTTAAGCCTTTTATAAATAAACTAAGCTTTGTTCCTCTCGCTTATTCTTAAAAATAAAAAAATAAACAAATAAATTTTAATAACATTTAGTGTTATTGATAATTATTTTATTGCCCACGTTAAAAATCTTGAGAAGCAATATAAAAACTATTTAAACATTTTTTAGTGTTAAAATTTATTTTCACAAGAAATAATAAAATTTATTATTGTTTTTGGTATTTAATTTATGATATAATAGCAATGATTTTATATAGTTTATTATATAAAAAATACGCTTTGAAAATAATATAAAAAATGATATAATCAAATTATATATAGTAGACTTTCGGTGAACGCGCAAATGGTATATGTCACTTAAAGTGACCGCGTTATGCGCTTAGTCAGTAATATTTAATCACCATTCATAAATATAAGATTTTTTAACATTAAATTAATTTCATTACAGCGTATTTAACTATTTAAGAAATTTATTCATATCCTTTAATAATAATAGGTTTAATTCATTGTTTAGACAAGAGGAGATATATCAAAATGAAAAAAAGCAGAGTTCGGTCAGATAAACTTACAATTGGTATGATTACCGCAACCGACGTTATTTCTATTACCGGCACTACTATAGTACCTAAAGGCACCGCTTTAGACGATTACAGTATAGGTAAAATTTCCAGAGCCGGGGTTACCGCTGTTATAATTGAAACAGAAGACAACGGCGAAATTATAAAAAGACAATTTACAAGCCTCGCTGAAGTAAAAAAAAGCTCAGAGTTTAAAAAATTTAAGGAAAATTTTGAAGTCAGCAAAACAGAAGTCAAAAAGACTTTAGATAAAGTTGTGAGAACCGACAAGGAAATTGACTTTGATAAAATAATAGCGGAAGTTGACGTAGTTATGTCAAACGCTTGTACAGGTATGGAAATTTTTGAGATGCTTAACTGTATGAAAGATGAAATGGACGATGTATATAAACATTCCTTAAACGTTTCTCTTATGAGCGCTGTTATCGCTAAATGGGCAAGAATGCCCAAGTCAGAGATTGAAGAAGTTATGGCGGCGGCTATTTTACACGATATAGGCAAATTAAAAATCCCCTATGAGGTTTTAAATACTTCAAAACCTTCTTCAGAGGATAAAAAATTTTTGAGAAAACACGCTATATACGGCTATAACATTTTAAAAGATAAAGTAGGTGAGTCAATCGCGCAAGTCGCTCTTAGCCATCACGAGAGATATGACGGAACAGGTTATCCAATGGCTCAGAAAGGACTTGAGATTCCAAAACTTGCCAGACTTGTAGCGATAGCCGATATTTTTGACGAACTTACAGGTAAAAGAGAAAATAATCGGGTAAACGCCTGTCCTTTTGAAGTTATAAGGCTTTTTGAGAGAGATGGATTTCAAAAATTTGACACAGAGTATCTTCTCGCGTTTCTCTCTGGTATTTCCGATACTTATGTAGGATACAACGTAAAATTGTCAAACGGAAAAGTAGGAACTATAGTTTTCGCTAATAAAACAAGACCATCGAGGCCTATGGTTAAAGTTGAAAACAGATATATTGATTTGGGAAAAGAAAGCGAATTACAGATAGTTCAGCTATTATAACTTGAATAAGAAAATAAGCGGACACTCCTTTTTTTCCTTTTCTTTGTGGCAATCATAACCGATGAGACATAAAAATTCTTTAAGCACATATTAAACATAAAAAAGGAGGGTGTAAGAAAATTAATTTCCTCACACCCTCCTTTTTATGTTTAAATCTATCGTAAACTCAACAAACACCGGACTAAAAATATTATCTTACTCCTCCGCTTCCTTTTTTCTATTCTGAGGAAGCTTCGTGGCTATTATATCCATAACCCTGTTAGGTAAATCGTTTATCTCTTCCTTACTAAGCCCCGCTGTTGGAATAGGGTCGTGTACATATACATCAACTCTTGCAGGAGTTATCGTACCGCCATGCTGCTCCATAAGCTTATAAGAACCGTCAAGGGTAACAGGAACAATAGGAACCTTTGATTTTGTAGCGAGTTTAAAGCTTCCGTGCTTAAACTGACGCATCTCGTCACATTGACTTCTTGTTCCCTCTGGAAAAACAACAAGGGAATGTCCTTGTTTCAATACCTCTATCCCTTGCAAAATTATTCTTAGAGATTGTTTTATGTCGCTCCTGTCCATAAATATACAATGAATATATTTCATCCAGCCTCTTACAATAATGGCTTTTTCCATCTCAATTTTCGCGACAAACCCTGTGTTTTTCTCAATAGACGCCATAAATATAGCTATATCAAAATTTCCCTGATGGTTACTCATAAATAAAACAGGGCTATCCTTAGGTATCTTTTCCTGATTATGCACAACTATGTTAGCTCCGCTTTCCTTCATCCTTCTTTTCGCCCATTTTGTGGTTACATCAAAAGCGTATTTGTCAAGCTCGGCATACTTGCCCCGCTTCTCAAGAATTTTGGCCTTCATCAGCTTAATTGAGCTAAATCCTATCGATACAATAAAACTAACAAACCAGTAAATACTTCTTAAACTTTTAAACATTAGTTAAAATCCCCCTGAACTTCTTACATTTCCTTAATTATATGGTATAATTATATTTAAAAATTGTCAAGATTAAATTTAAATCGTATCGAAAAACTCCTCAATAATTTTATTTGTATATTCTATATAAATAACTTGTAAAATATAATGTAATTTGATAAAATATAATTATGTTTTCCTCATAAGAATTCATATTGTGACAAAATATACTATATCTTTTGGTAATACCCCATATAAATATAAAAGTTTCCGGGCGTAATAACGGAGGTGCGCGAACTTGAATATGCTAAACAGAAAATATGTTAAATTTATTATAATAATGATTTTCTCAGTTGTTTCCTACTTTATTTATTACAACTGTATTTATTTAAAGCTTATAGAAGTTATCGACCATAACACCTTCGATAAACTAAACTCAATAACACATAATATTGAAAATAGTTTAAGCACAAAACTGAACGAGGTAAAAACAATAACAAGTATAAATTTAAAATATAAAAATTCTGAAATCGACTATAATAAAATTCTTGAATCCGTAAAAGACTCATTATTTTTTCAAGAAGTATTTATTTTTAATACCGACGGTACTCCGTTTTCTGAAAAAAACGAGATTATAAATATGGGTGAGTATAAATATTTTAAAGACGCCTGTATGGGAAAAACCACTATGAGTGACCCGATATATGACTATAACAGCAAAAAACTTGGTATAGCGATTGCTTCACCCATAAGAACCTCAACAGGAGAAATAGAAAAAATACTGATTGTCTTTTTCGATACAAAAGAATTGACAAATAACCTTAAAAGTATAAATTTTTATGACAAAACCCTCTCGTTTATAACAACAGCGGATAAAAAAATAGTAGCTGGAAATACTGATTTTTTAACTGATAATATTACAAATACGGGAAACATCTCGGAGACAAATCCTGAACTTATTTTTATAAAATCCATACAAAATAAAGCCGTTGATACTTTATCGGGAGAAAATAATTTTATATATAACAAAGAAAATGCCCGTGCTTTCCTCATTCCATTTAAAAATAACGATTGGATATTCGCCTCCGTCATTCCAAAAAATGTTTTATACAGAGAAATTTATGACTTGAACATTTTTATAATAGCAATAATACTTATAATAATATTAATTGTAAGTTTAACCGCTGTATATTCGTCAAAATTGACAGTGCGCCTAATAAATGAGAAAAAAAAGAATGATTTCATAATAAGCAGCTCAAATATTATAACCTTTAAAATAAACAAAAGTGGAGGAATAATAAGCTGTAACGAAAACTTCAAAAAAATTGTAAATTTAAAGGAGGCGGAAATAAAAAAGGGCTCAATATATAATATTATCCCTGAAACGTACTATACAGTATTTAATGTTTTTTATGAGAAAATCATTAACTCATCGGCAAACAGCGAACAACTTGATATGCCTCTTATAGAAAACAGTGGAAAATGGGTTTACATATTGTGGAACGCGAGCGCCTATAACTCTAAACTTGACCAGGTTGAGTTCGTCGGCACAAATATATCAGCTTTAAAAGAATATGAGAAAAAAGTACAGAAAATAGCCTATTTTGACCGTCTCACAGGACTTAACAATCTTATATATCTTGAGGAATATTTTAACAGCATTACATCTATAAACACGACAAATACAAAAATAGCGCTTATATATATAAACGTTGATAATTTTAAATATATAAACGATATATTCGGACATAATACAGGGGATAATTTTATAATAGATTTAAGCAATAGAATATTAAGCGTGGAAAACGTTAAAACGAAAGTCTGTAAAAGAGGCGGAGATGAATTCGTAATTATTTATGAGTATATCGAGGATAGTAACGAACTTAACAGCTATATAGACAAAGTTTTTAAAGCTATAAAAAATGAGTACTATATAAATAACGTTCGCCTGAATATTTCAGTAAGTATTGGGGTAAGCGTATATCCGGACGACGGCGTAACCTATGAGGAACTTTTTAAATGCGCCGATATAGCCCTGCAAATCGCTAAAGAGAATTTTAAAGGAAAAATTAAGTATTTTAACAACTCAATGAAAAATGATATATACGAAATAGTATCTATTGAGAACGATTTAAAAAACGCTATTGAAAATAATGAGTTTGTTTTATATTATCAGCCTCAGTATAATATAAAAACGGGAAAACTTTACGGCTTTGAGGCTCTTATACGATGGATAAGCCCTAAAAAAGGATTTGTCCGCCCCGATAAATTTATTCCTCAGGCTGAAAAAAATCAGCTTATTATCCCTATAGGAAAATTCGCTTTCAGGTCAACATGTGATTTTATAAATAAACTTACCTCCAAAGGTTTTTTGGATTTATGCGTGTCCGTTAATATATCAGTTGTGCAAATGATGTGTGATGATTTCGTTGACTTTATAATCAATACTATTAAAGAAAAAAATATTAACCCCCAAAATATAAAACTTGAAATAACTGAGTCCGTTCTCATAAAGTCTATTGACGATATAGTAAAAAAAATCAATACGCTTAACAGTTATGGAATTCGTTTTTCTCTTGATGATTTCGGAACAGGTTACTCATCTCTTACATATTTAAAGCAAATACCTCTTGATGTATTAAAAATAGATAAGTCTTTCACTGATACAATTTTAGAGGAAAATACAAATAAGGGAATTTTAGCAATTATTATAAACCTCGCTAAATGCTGTAATTTGTCAACTGTCGCCGAGGGTATTGAGGATCGTGAACAACTATTGTGGCTTAATGATAAAAACTGCGATATAGCGCAGGGTTTCTATATGGGCAAACCCATGCCAGAAGAAAAAACCTTTGAGATAATAGAAAAAAATATGTATGAAATTATTGAAAATTAAAACAAATAAATTTTTTAATTTTATATACATCACTATAAAACTAAATATCAAATGAATATCTTGACATTAATGTAAAAATTTGTTATAATGTGTCATATTAATAATATTATAATATTTTCTTTAATTTTTTATAAAAAATTATTTGAAAGTTCTGTAAATAAGAGATTTTCTTAAAATATAAATCGTTTTTTAAATTGAGATAAAATCACAAAAAATAAAAAATAAATTAATGAAATAATAATTTTTATCATTTTATTTTTTATATTTTTTGTGTGCGTTTTAATTTTTAGATACACTCTAAAAATTTCATGAATTATCTACTTATCTTCACATCTCAAAAAAACACTGATTAAATTTCATATTAAATCACTGTTTTCATAAAATGATTTGTGAAATTAATAATAGCGAAACAATAAAATTTTTTTATCAGAGCAAATCCGTGAAAATTATGTAGCTGTTTTAAAAACGCTAAAATATATAAATGAAGTCAAAAGTTATTTTATTTGAGATTTTTGCAACTTCTATCGTGTATCTTAATTTTCATATGCTCTCTGGCAAATTTAATAACTTATAACGAATTAATAATAGAATTAATAAACAAGTTTAAAAAAACAGATATATTAATATAATTTTTTATGGGTTCGCGCTAAAGATTCCGCGAATCGCCATAAAATCAAATAATAAATTATTCTTATATAAGCTATTAATATTTATTTTATTGTTTTGTCATATAATTTATTCATATAGTGTTTTCCGACAAATAAAATAGAGACATAAAAGAGAAACCTGTATAAAAATATTAATATTGTCTTAAAATACCGACAAAGTAATACTTTTAAAAAATAATTTTTAAAAATATTTTTAATCTCTATGATTTCATTAAGATTATTTTTAACAGTCTCCATAAAATATTGTTTTGTAGTAATGCTTAAAATAATATAGCGATAATATAAAACAACCTGCTATACACTTACATCAATTCTAATATAAAAAAAGAAAAATATTTTACTCAAGACTTTTCAAATCGCCTTATAATTTTTTTACACCTTAGGCATTTAAAAACTGAACATCTTCCCGCTTTTGAAAAGACTCTGGCAATTTATCGCTTTGTTCTTATAAAATATTTTTCTAAAATTGTCTTTATTAAGTAAAATTATCATAGTGGTTTAAATTCGCCAGATATGTTTGAGTATAAACATGCGTTTAGTAACCCTTTACATAAAATATTGAATTAATCACAATATATATTTGTATATATAACAAAAAGGAAATAAAAATATGAAAAATGATTCTAAATATACATACTATACTCCTTCTTTTAAATTACCAAAAGAAATATACGACGAATTATTTGAGCTTTCCAATAAAAACAAAGAAAACAACTTTAAATTTCAAGGATTTCCAATAGCTAAGTACGACGAGAAAAGCAAAAACGTATATATTGAATACGCCGATGGAAAAATAGAGTATATCACATCGGAAAATAAACAATAAAATTTGCGGTAACTTCAATTATATATTTTTAAAATTTATTTTATTAAAAAATTTTAAAATTTCATCGCGATTTTTAAACGCAAAATACCTTGTACAAAAATCAGAGTCGCAAAATATATGGATAGTACAAGATAACCTTTCAAAAACAAAATGTTGGCAACTTAACATTTCTCTCTTACAACCCATCTAAATACTTAAAAAATCTGTTTAAAAATATTTTTCTAAAATTATCTTTTTATAGGAATCTTTTTAATATAATTAAAAGGGGCTTACCCTAATAAGCCCCTCCGACGTTAAAAAACTCAAAAAAGGCAAATTTGATGGCATGAACCCATAGGCACTAACTTAAAAAAACTTGGGCTTTCATCCCAAACCCGACTTCTTTGTTCAATGCTTTCGCTACGCAAAAGTCGGCTAAAAGCCGCCCGCACATCTTTGCGGCACCTATTTAACGTAAGTGTGGGATTTTTAATCCCACTTAAACGAAAGCGCTTTTTCATTAGTAGCGTATTTTTTCGTAAAATTATTTTTACTTCCTCTCTGTGCGGTGTTTCCTTAATTAATTAACGTAAGTTCGATAAAAAATAACAGCAAAACTATTTTTTGCTGTTATTTTTTATAGAACTTACGTTAATTAAT
>CANOGI010000030.1 GCA_947565475.1 uncultured Eubacteriaceae bacterium | reverse complement strand
GCCCCACACTGAATACAAAGGCGAATACTTTCGCCGTCGGTTACGAGAATTTTTGTTATACAAAAATTCGAGTAGTATTATTAAATATAACAATAAAATTTAGAGAAAGGAAAGGCGGGTATATATGTATACCCGTATGTCAAAATAAAAATTTGACGTTTTGGTGAGAAAATATGAAAGCTATTATATTGGTCGCGGGATACGCGACAAGATTATACCCTTTAACTTTAAATATTCCGAAAGCCCTGCTTCCTGTGGGAGGCAAACCGATTATTGACTATATTACAGATGAGATTAACACGATTGACGATGTTGATGAGATTTTTGTCGTTTCAAATCATAAATTTTTTGATAATTTTAAAGAATGGGCGGAAGAGAGAAAAAACACAAAAAAGATTACTGTTATTAATGACGGAACGACAACGGAGGAGACAAGAAAAGGAGCTATAGGAGATATTTTATTTACGATAAAAGAAAAAAATATTGATGATGATTTAATGGTTATAGCGGGTGACAATTTCTTCACGTATAAATTATCCGATTACTACGATTATTTTAAGAAAATCGGGCATGACTGTGTGTGTATAAAAGAATTTGAGGACAGGGAAATGCTTAAACATTTCGGCGTCGCTTTAACTGATGAGAATGGAAAAGTTATTGAGTTTGAGGAGAAAAAGGAAAACCCTAAATCAAACAAGGTTGTTTACGCTACCTATATTTATAAAAGGGAAACGCTTCCGCTGTTCGAGAAATACGCCGAGCAGGGAAATAAATTAGACGCGCCAGGATATTTTATTCAATGGCTTTTTAAAGAAAAGGATTTGTTCGCTTATGAGATTACTGACGGGGAATGTTTTGACATAGGAAGCCATAAGGCTTATGATGAGATAAAAGAGAAATTTAAGGAATAATTGGCGCGTATGTTTTTTTGATGGTTGTGTTTTGGATTTGTTATATTTTGAAAAGTATATAGGGCGGTGTTTAACCGCCTGTTACATATAGTGAAATGGCAAAATAACAAACAAGTGAAGTTTAACCGACAAAGGAAGTTACCTGCTTTTTAAGCGGGGGTACTTACTCTTGTATTAAGTGAGAGTGCAAGCAAGGTTGCAAGGGCGAGCAGCAAAACGAAGTTTTGCGACCAGCCTCACACTGAATATAAAGGCGAATACTTTCGCCGTCGGTTATGAGAATTTTTGTTATACAAAAATTTGAGTAGTCTTGACTAACCCTGATGTATTGAGTAGTTATTTATTTTATTGTTTCGTGCTGAAGGTTTTTGTGAATTGCTATAAACTTAAATTATAATGAGTTTTTTGATTGGGGAGTATGAGCTATGAAAAAAATTTATATTATAGGAACTATATTGATAGCGATTTTAATAATCGTGACCGCCGTTTATTTAAGTATCAAGGACAGGTACGCCTATGAGGAATTCAGCTACAGTACTCCTTTAAGGGAAAGGGACGCTGAAAGCGGAAATATGGCTTTTCCTAAAAAAGACGGAGAAGCGTATGTCATTTCCAATATTATTACCTCAAACAAAGTGTGTGCTCTTACTATAGATGATGTGCCAAGTATTGAGGTTGCTAATGAAATTATGGATATTCTTGACAAAAACTCTTTTAAGGCGACATTTTTTATTAAAGGTTCAAGAGTCTATGAGGAACCGGAACTTCCTAAAATCATTTTAAACAGGGGGCACTTTATTGGAAACGCCGCTTTAAAAGATAATAATGATTTTAATAAATTATCTATTGATGATATGATTAAAGAGTTTTCTATGACAAATGAGCTGATTGAAAATTCGTCGGGATACGCTCCTATATACTTTAGAATTAACGGCTCTTACAGTTCAGAGGTTCTTAAAGCCGCTTATTCCGCTGACCTTAAAGCCGCTGTGCCATTTACCGTTAAAATTGACGCCGATACTATTAAGGACGCGGAAAAAGCCGACAGATTTGTAAAATACACAAAAAGAGGTTCTGTTATTTCTGTGAACGCCTCAAAAACGGAAAATCTTTCCCAGATGCTTTCTCTTCTCTCGGAAAGCTCAAAGAAATTTGGTCTTAATTTTATTTCTATTAAGGAACTTGAGCAGCTTCATACTCCTAATTTGGTAGAGAATTTTAATTTTGACAGCGGTGACGGGCGACGAGACGATATCTTGAGAAGGGTGAATTCCGCGGAGAATATAGCCTCTCTAACTTTTGATGGTTTAGGGAACGATAAAATGATAACGGGTATTTTAGACGCTCTTGACACGGAAAATATAAAAGCCTTGTTTTTCGTTTCGGGAGATGAGGCGGAGAGAAGTCCCGAGCTTGTAAAGAAAATTATTGAGAGAGGGCATACTGTAGGAAGCGGTCTTATGACCGGCTCAAATATTGATATGATGAGTTTTGACGAAACCTATTCAGAGGTTAAAGACGCTAATGAGTTATTTAAAAATAATTTTGGATTTGTACCAAAATATATAAGGCCTAAAAACGGAAAAACCAACGCTTTTATATCCTCGATTTCAAAACACACAAATCAAATAGCGATGACTTACAGCAACAATCCTCTTGATAAAAATATGATTTCAGCCTCTGATATTTCATCTCTTGTCGTTGAGAAAATAAGAAGAGGAGATATTATTATTTTGAACGCCGACACAAATGAGGAGGTTATAAAGGCTATTGGTCTTATAAACGGCGGGCTTAACAAAAAAGGGTTTAAGCTTGTTACTTTCGAGTACCTTTATAATAGTCCTAAGTATGTGGAGGGAGCTGTTAAAGTAACGAAAAAAGAAGTGAAAGACAGTTCCTCAAAAAAAGAAAAAACGGGCAAGGCGGAAACAAAAGACCAATTTGTCGAGGAACCGGATGTTGAGTATAGCAAAGAAGTATTCTCATACGCCAGAACCACGGCTAAAAAAGTTTCTCTGACTTTTGACGGGTTAGGCGATGAGAAAATGGTCGGAAATATTTTAAACGCCTTGGAAAAATCAAATATTAAAGCTACGTTTTTTATACCTACGGCTAAAATTTCTGACAATTCGGCTCTTATCGGAAAGATAAAGGAGAAAGGGCACGAAATAGGACTTAACACATCGTCAAGGGCGGGAGCCGATGACGCCGATTATTCAACGGCGTATAACGATGTGAAAAAGGGTATTGATGATTTAAAAAACGCCGGAATTGAGTTTAATTATATAAGGCCGTCTTTTGGTAAATATAACGAGAAATTGTTAAAAGCGGCTTCGGTTCTTGACAAAAAGGTTGTTACTTACAGCAAAAATCCTCTTGACAGAAGAATGATAAGCGCTGATGAGATTATGGAATATATTGAGAAGAAAATAACGAGAGGCGAGATTATTTTATTAAACGCCGACACAAATCCCGCGGTTATTGAAGCTATTCCAAGAATCGCTGATTTTGTGAGAGATATTGGATATGATTTTACAACTGTATCGGATTTGTACAATGGGCAGTATCCTGTTAAAAAGTTTGAGGATATAGAGGGAAGCGGGGCTATTAAAATTAATTATCGTCTTCCTGATACGCCTCCAAAGTTTGTTGAAAGTATTCCTAATAATGAAAATAAAGTGTTTATTACTTTTGACGACTGGGGCGGGGATAAAGTTGTTACAAAAATACTTGATGTTCTTGAGGAAAAAGGTGTTAAAGCTTCTTTTTTCCTTCGAGCCGCCGGGGTTGAGAACAATGTTAATCTCGCCAAGGCTATTTCGGAGGGGGGACATGATATAGCGAGTCATACTTATTCTCACACGGATATTATTACACTCACTAAAGAACAGCTTCAGAAAGATCTTTATAAGGCTCATAAAATTATTACGGAGGCTATTCAAAGGTGTCCTGAGCTATATATGCGTCCACCAAGGCTTTATGAGGATGTTGACAGTCTTAGGGCTGTAAAGGCTATGGGATACTGGGCGATTTTATCGGCGGACGTAAGTTCTCATGACTGGGAAGAGGGATTGAGCGCTGAGAGCATTAAGAGCGATATTCTCTCAAGAACGGAGAGCGGTACTGTTATTATTCTCCATATGCTTGACGACGCTAAAGGTTATGAGATTGTAGGAGATTTAATCGACCAGCTAAGGGCGAAAGGATTTTCTTTCGGAAAGATTTCTGATTATATTAACTAAAATTGGGGCGTATTTTAGTTTTTAACTGACGGAGGATGTTCCCCGATTAAGAAGCGGGGGTAATTACTTGTGTATTTAGTGGGGGTACAAGTTCTCACTGAATACAAAGGCGATTGATTTCGATGTTGGTTACGAGAATTTTTGTATAACAAAAATTCGAGTGGTCTTGATTATAAGAGGAGCATTAATTTAATAAATTATAGCGAAACAATAAAAGGATGAATAGACAACATTTGACAAAATCTGATATATTATAGAATTCTTTTGTTGTTTTATACTGAATATTTTATGAGTTGTTATAATTCAGTGTTTTCTATGATACAGGTAATTGAACGGGGGTATAAGATGTCTATTTTTAAAGTTAAAAAAGATGAACCCAAAGATATTTTAATGGTTACGAAAGAAGACCGCCGTCTTTTGACTTATGTAAAGGATAAGGAAAATATCAGGACAAAGTTTGACCGCCGTTCAGCGGTCGAGAGCGACGGCGAGTATATTAAGGATATGGGCAACTATAATTTAAGATATATTGCCAAATATGACGTTAAAATAAAAGACAGAGAAAAGGGCGGAGGTTTTTTTAACGCCAGCTCAGTTGATATTTCTACTACGGGTATGCTTATGGAGGTTAAAGATAAAGGATTTAATACCGATATAGGGGATACTATAAAAATAAAGTTCAATATAAAGCCGGGAACCATGCCCGAGGGGTTTGAGTCAAAAATAAAAATTAAGGCGGAAGTAGTAAGAATAGCGGAGAAAGATGACGACGGCAATGTTAAAATCGTGGGAATTAAATTTACGGAGAATCTTGAAAAGCATATAAGGCGAAGAAGAGGTCTTTATTCATTAAGTGTCGCCAGTTTATTTATGTTTATAGTTGTTCTTTTAGTTGTGCTTATGAGAGCTGAAAGTGTGGTTTACTTTAAATACAATAAGATGCTGTATTTGTATAGTATTGTCGCGGCGAGTTTTTTGCTCTCAAGGTATTTATTTGGATTTCTTTATAGACCGGTTCCAATAAATCCTGAGTTTACCCCCGGGGTTACGGTTATTATACCTTGTTTTAATGAGGAGCAATGGATTTCCAGAACTATTATAAGCTGTATAAATCAGGACTATCCTATTGACAAGCTTGAGGTTATTGTAATTGACGATTGTTCTAATGACGGTTCATATGAGAAAATTAAAGAAACTGTCGAACGTATTCACAGAGAGGGAGAACTATATAATACAAAAGACAGGGTTAAATGTTTTAAACAGCCCCAGAATAAAGGAAAGAGGGACGCTTTGGCCATAGGAGCTAAAATGGCTAAACATGAGCTTATAGTATTTGTGGATTCGGACAGCTTTTTAGAGCCTGTGGCCATAAGAAATCTCGTGCAGCCTTTTCAAGATCCTAAAATGGGCGGGGTTACGGGGAGAACTGATGTTGAGAACAAATATACCAACGGGCTTACAAAAATGCAGACGGTAAGATATTATGTGGCTTTTCGCGTTATGAAAGCGGCGGAAGCTTATTTTGACTGCGCGACTTGTCTTTCGGGACCTATTTCCTGTTATCGGAAAGACCTTGTTCTCAAAAATCTTGATGATTGGCTTAATCAAAAATTTTTGGGGCATCCGGCGACTTTCGGGGACGACAGAAGTCTTACTAACTTTATTCTGAAAACCCACAGAACGAGTTATCAAGATACCGCTATATGCTCCACGATTGTGCCAATAAAGTATGACCAGTTTCTTAAACAGCAGATGAGGTGGAAAAGGTCATGGCTTAGAGAGTCCCTTATAGCTGGAAGCTATATTTGGAAAAAGGAGCCGTTTATGTCTTTGTTTTTTTACATGGGACTCTTAGTTCCCATAGCAGCTCCTATAGTTGTTATTTATAATTTTATTTATGTTCCTATAGTAAACAGTATTTTTCCGACAACCTTTCTTTTAGGGTTGCTTCTTATGGCTTTTCTTATGAGCTTCGCGGATTTGTTTTTTAAGAGGAGCAGTCTGTGGTTTTACGGAATGTTGTTCTGTTTGTTTTATGAATGTGTTCTTTTATGGCAGATGCCAGTAGCGTGGTTTACTTTTTGGAAATCCACCTGGGGCACAAGAATGACGCCACAGGATATTGAGGCGCAGCGTAAAAAGGAAGAAAGGAAATTGAGACGAAAAAAAAGGGGGAGTCACGCATGAGCCAAAGAGAGGACGATTTTTATAACGGCTTGCATAACGATGTTTTTGAAAGTTCCCCTTATAAGAGCATTTTTAATGAGGACGAGGAAAATTTTGAGGATAAAGAGGAAAATCTACATACAACTGAAAGTTATAAAGAAGACTCTGTCGAAATTAACGAGAGGATTTTTGAGAACAATATTGATTATACCCCCAAAAAAGATATTGATGAAAATGGGATAAGTTCTTTGGGTTATAAAGTTTCTCCAAAATTTAAACGAAAAAATATTAAAAAGGCTTTTCGTTCTGTTTTACAGGGCGGAATTCTCATTTTTCTTCTTGTCGTTATTCTTATAGCCGTTTTTGACTGGACAGAGTATGTTCCGGTTTCAGAAAGCGAATATGCCTATGATAATGGTTTTATTACTTTATCATATTTTGGCGTTGACAGAACAAGAAAATCAACTCTTATTGACGACGATATGCTTGAGAAGCATTTAAAGGCGCTTAAAGATTCAGGATATGTTACGATAAGCAGGCAGGACATAATGGATTATTATAAAAACGGCAAAAAGCTTCCTGAAAAGGCGTTGTATCTTGTTTTTGAGGACGGAAGAAGGGATTCAAGCCTTTTTGCCCAGCCTATTTTGGAGAAATTTAATTTTAAGGCGAGCATGATGACTTACGCCGAAAAGTTTATAAAAAAAGACTCTAAATTTTTACAGCCTGACGATTTAAAAGGTATGCTTGAGAATTCTTTTTGGGAGCTTGGAACAAACGGATATAGATTTCAGTATATTAATGTTTTTGACAGGTATGGTAATTTTGTCGGAGAAATTAATCAGGATCAGTTTAATGAGATAGCCGAATTTATGGAAGACGATTATAATCACTATCTTATGGATTTTATAAGGGACAAAGACCGTATAAGCATAGAGAACCGCGCTCAAATGGAAGAACGTCTTGTATGGGATTATGACAGAATGGATAAACTTTATAAGGATAATTTGGGGGTACTTCCAAAAGTGTATATGATTATGCATGCTAACGGTCTTGACAACGACTCAAATGAGATTGTGAGAAACGTTAATTTCAGAGAGGCGAAAAAACTGTTTGACATTATGTATACAAGAGAGGGCGAAAGCGTAAGTACGAGAAAAGACGATATATACAATCTTACACGTATGCAGGTTTTACCATATTGGCAGACAAATCATCTTCTTATGAGAGTGAGAGACGACACGGGACTTGATATGAGTTTTGTTACGGGAGATGATGAAAAAGCGAATAAATGGGAAATTGGAAACGGGGCTTCCGAGTTTGAGAAAAACACTATAGTATTGACGTCTCCGCCTAATGAAGAGGGTATAATAAGATTAAAGGAAAGCGAAGATTATTCTGATTTTGAGTTTTCGGCCGTATTAAAAGGAAATGTTTTAGGTCAGCAGACTGTTTATATGAGGGCTGATAAAGAAAAGCGAAATTATATATCTTTAAGGCTTAAAGATAATATTATTTATATTGAGAGACAAGATAACGGAAATATTAGAGAAATTAAAAAATTTGATTTAAGGGAAGCTGTTGATAAACCCGAGCCCATATCCGATGATCAGATGAGAAAATCAGCCAAAGTTGAGGAGCAGAAATTGGAAGTTGAGAAAGTTCTATATAAAGACAGCGAGGACTCCGCGGCAGGAGAACTGAAAAGAAGGCAGGAGGACGAGAAGAACGCCAGGTCTGTTGAGGAAGGATCAGAGGAGTATATCCCTGATTTCAGTGTAAATGATATTGGAGAAAGACTTATAAATGTTAAAATTAAAGGTGACACTATGTCTCTTACTGTGGATGATGTTATTGTTGACGATGATATTAAGCTCGGAGGAGGAATATTAAGAGGATATATTGAATTGGGAGCGGAAAGAAGCGAGCTGAATGAACGTGATAATGTTTACGATGCTGTTTTTGAGGATTTGTTTATAGCGGATATAAACAACAGTGAGAATATTATTTTTGATACCCGCCTTTCGGGACGAGAAAAAGTTAATAATTATATCAGTGAAAATTTCGAGAAAGTTCTTGACTGGTTTATTGAGACTCTTTAACTAACAGAGGAAGTTCCTTACTTATTAATCGGGGGTACTTACTCTTGTAAGAACGAGCGGCAAAACGAAGTTTTGCGACCAGCCTCACTCTGAATACAAAGGCGAATACTTTCGCCGTCGGTTATGAGAATTTTTGTTATACAAAAATTTGAATAGTCTTTAATATTAGCTTTTTCCAATATTATATACTAATCTTATGGTGAAGTAATAAAAAGAATGAATAAGTTTTAAAAATCTGACATATTAAGAATTATTTTGCTTATTCGTATTAGATATTTTGTGAATCGCTGTAGATGGAAGATATGATAATAAAATAATTGAGAAATAATTTTATTGTCATATCAAGTTTGTTTAATAACATAAGCGATATTGCCTTATGAGGTCTTTTTGGTTGTGTCCTTATGTTATGGTATTATTCAATTTATTTGACGGATTTAAAAGAGATTAGTATAAATTGCTATGACAAAAAATAAATGTTAAGGGGGTATTATTTATGAAACTAAAAAAAAGAATTTGTTTTATTCTTATAATAATGTGTATTTTTAGTTTATCGTCTTGCTCTGATACAAGCGCTGATACAAGGAATATTAATTTAAGCGAGAACGGCGGGGAAAACGGTGAACTTTCAGCATGGATTTCATATTGGGATATGGAAAAGGGAATTAAAGAACTTTCCAAAACTTCGGACAAGATTACTTCCGTCTCGGTGTTCGCCGTGTATTTTAAAAACGACGGTTCCTTATATATTCCAGAGGAACTTACCCAAAGATATGGGGAAATCTCGAATGTAACCAATAAAAACAATATAAATCGGCACATTTCTTTTGTTAATGACGTTATTGATGAAAAAGGCGATATTATTCAAAAGGATGCTAATATTGTGAGAAAACTTTTAAACAATCCCGAGGAAAGGGCGAAACATATAGAGTCTTTGATTTCTTACGCCGTAAATAATGGGTATTTTGGAATAGAGATTGATTACGAGAAAGTTGATGAGAAAACATGGCCTGACTTTATTTCTTTTTGCGGAGAACTTTATAAAAGGTGCAATGAGAAAAAACTTAATTTAAGGGTAGTTCTTGAGCCGAAAGCGCCGATAGACAGATATAATCTTCCAGACGGGCCTGAGTATATTATGATGGCTTATAATTTATACGGACTTTCTACTGAACCCGGTCCGAAAGCGGACGTCGATTTTATAAAACAGCTTTCAGAGAAAATAAACAGTATTCCGGGAAAAAAGTGGCTCGCTTTCTCAACAGGAGGGTTTGACTGGCAAAACGGGGCGGAAACAAAGGGTGTTACCGAGTCGGAGGCTCTTGACATCATAAGCGTATATAAATGTCTTCCGGCCAGAGACGAAAAAAGCGGATGTCTTTATTTTTACTATACTGATGAGAATGGAGGCGACCACACGGTTTGGTACGCCGATAACGTAACTCTTGATTTATGGATAAAAACCGCTAAGGAACAGGGATACAGCGATATATGCGTATGGAGATTCGGAGGCAATGTATCTGAGACTCTGGAACAAGTGAAGAATAATTTTATCAAATAAGGAGTGTTTAACTTTATGATATATGATGATATTGTTTCGGGAAAAAAGAACGTTGCTGTCGTAGGTCTTGGATATGTGGGTATGCCTCTCGCGGTTGAGTTTTCAAAGAAAGTCAATGTTATAGGATTTGACATAAATTCTCAAAAAATTGAGAAATACAAAAAAGGCATCGACGCTACAAACGAAGTTGGGGAGGAAGCTCTTTTAAACTCTAAAGTTGATTTTGTATGCGATGAGAAAGAGCTTGACCGAGCGGATTTTTTTATAATAGCCGTGCCTACTCCCATTAAGATTGATAAAACCCCTGATTTGCGTTCTATAATAAGCGTTTCTGAGATTGTGGGCAGACATTTGAAAAAAGATTCTATTGTAGTATATGAGTCAACTGTGTATCCAGGGACAACGGAGGAAATTTGCGTTCCTGTTCTTGAGGAAACATCAGGACTTAAATATGGTGTTGATTTTAAAGTGGGATATTCCCCTGAAAGGATAAACCCATCTGATAAAATACATACGGTGAGAACTATTAAGAAAATTGTTTCCGCGTGCGATAAAGAGGCTCTTGAGGTTATCGCGGGGGTTTATGAGCTTGTTGTGGACGCGGGAGTGTACCGTGCGAGTACGATAAGGGTTGCAGAGGCAGCCAAAGTTGTTGAAAACTCTCAAAGGGATATAAATATCGCTTTTATGAATGAACTCGCTATGGTTTTTCATAGTATGGATATTAATACAAATGAGGTTATCGCCGCTATGAAAACGAAGTGGAACGCTCTGGACTTTTATCCAGGGCTTGTCGGCGGGCACTGTATAGGTGTAGACCCGTATTATTTTATATATAAGGCGGAGGAACTTGGTTATCATTCGGAAATTATTATGTCAGGAAGAAAAATAAACGATTCTATGTCTGATTTTGTTGTGGCGGCTATTATTAAAAAACTTATTATTGCTGACAAAAAGGTTAAGGGCGCGAAAGTAGCAGTATTGGGAATTACGTTTAAAGAAAATTGCCCGGATATAAGAAATACAAAAGTTGTTGACATTATAAATGGCTTAAAAGAATACGGCGCTGATGTTTTGGTGTGTGATTCTGTCTGCGATAAAGAAGAGGTTATGAGGTTTTATGGAATAGAGTTGGTTGATTTTTCTCTTTTGAGAAATGTTGACGGTGTTGTTTTGGCGGTTCCTCATAATGACTATAAGAGAATTACTCTTGACGAGCTTAAAGGATTATATTCAAGTGACGGCGGAAAAGTTCTTATTGATGTAAAAGGTGTTTTTTCTCAGAATGACGCTGAGGAAAAAGAATTTATATATTGGAGTTTATAAGGTCAAAGAAATTTTGGATTAGTAATGGATTTGTATAAAGGCTTTATACTTATTTATTAAGGTTTTGCGAAATTTTTCTTATTTAAAAAGCTTGCCAATCTTTCAAATACGCTATAATATATTAACGGGCGAAAGGCAAATTCCCTTTTTCAAAGTGGGGTTTTGCCTTTTGCCAGTTAAATTTATTTTGCATAATTTTTTAATATCCGACAGTTCCTATTACAGTATTACCGTCTGTTGCCCAATTAAGAGGAATATTCATCACGTTTAAAATGGCGTTTGCCGGAATATAAAATTTTTTATTTTCAACATAAGGTGATTTTGCAAGCGTTTTTGTTTCTGTTCCTTTTTTATATTTATTTGAGTCTAAAGTAAAGGTATAAGTTGTATTTTTATACACTGCAGTCAGGGTTTTTAAGCTTTCGTTATAATCTGATTTTACTCCCATAGCATCAAATAAACTTTTAGCCTCAACATACAAGCCATCAGCTTTAATATATATTGGAAAGGTCTTTTTATTAGTTTTGATATTAAAGTCAACAAACTCTTTAAAATCTTTTTTAGCTATAAGGGCGTGAATTCCTTTTGTTTTATCTACAGCTTGAGAGACTTCATAATCAGTCGCGCCGCTTAAATAAGCGTAAGCTATTTTCCTATCGATACCGAGTTGCTCAGAAAGAAAATCTATAGATTCTCTTACAGCCTGTTTCATGGCCTCGTCTAAGTCCTCGTTGAGACCAACGGGAATCCAGTAATCCTCAGTCTCGCCAAACGCCATATCAAATTTATCGGAATTTCCGGGGATTTCGGATGAGCCTTTCTTTAAGACGGTAAGTCTTAAATCACCTCGAAGAGAGCCCTCTAATGCTGTAAGGGCGACTTCTCCGTCACCTTGGGCGAAATGTGGGTCGCCCGTGAAAAATAACGCCCCCTCAACCTCTATCGGTAAATACAGCGTGCTTCCGACTCCTAATTCGTTAATATCAAGATTACCGCCCAAAGGAGTCGGAGGGACTGAACTTGGACTTTCCGAGGAATTAGCGGCGACTCCCATAATACCAAGGAAAGGGGATAGGGGGAATGTTATTTCCTTTCCACTTTCATTTAAGTAGGCTATATATTGTTCGCCCTCTTTTCTTATGGGGGTAAATATGGAAACATTATTGTACTTTTCAGGATTTTCTTTACTGGCGCCGTCTAATCGTCCCTCATTTTCAGGAAACTCATTTACAAGAACCCCTTTATAATGACGGTTTGATATAACTCCGTAGGGAACACGCGGAGTCAAAGACAATACCTCGACTTTTAAAACATCACCAGGTTCAGCACTTTCGACGTATATGGGGCCTGTAACCATATGTGGGCCGTCGCCGACAAAATCATGCTTATTATCGGAAGAGGCTATTTCAATTCCAACATATAAAAGCTGATTTTAAATATTTTAACGGGTCTTTTCCCTGATCCTCCAACTGCCCCTCATGGGACAATGTATCGATAGTTATAGTACTTCCTGATTTTATTGATATCACAGGTTTTGTGTCTTTGTTGGGAAGCCTGCCCCATATAACGGTATTAGTATTTGTGGGCAAGTAATGCTCTCCCATAATAACACCGTCGTTTTTATCTTGTAAAATCTCAAAATTATCGGAGGCGTGTATGGGGGTGCTGTTTATACAGCATAAAGCCGCCGCCGCTACTAATGATTTTTTCATAAGTATTCCTCCAAACTTAAAAATATAGATTAATGAAAATTGTTTTGTAGTAAAAATTTATAAGTGGGTATAGAACAGTTTAGCTTATAAATGTATCAGTTGTTTAAATTATAGCTATTTTATTTATTTTAATGTGAGTTCGATGAAAAATATAAGTGAAACAAACAAAGTTTTATCAAATTTTGTTCAAAAATTTGAGGAGTTTGAGGCAGGGTCTCAAGATTTTAAACTTAAATAGAGGTTTTATAAGTATGTAATCTTTTATCGATAGAAAAAAGTTCAATTAACTATAAACTCTTGTCGAATTCACATTATCTTAAAAGGAAATTACTATAATCAGCGTTGTAAAACAAAGACGTCTATGTAT
>CANOGI010000029.1 GCA_947565475.1 uncultured Eubacteriaceae bacterium | reverse complement strand
TGTTCGGGTTTTCAAGTGATTTGACTATAACAGCCTGACAATCCGATAAAATATTAGGGGGAATATTTTATGGATTTTTACAACAGACTTAATTTTGAACAGCTTACGAGTGAATTTACTCATGAGGTAAAAAATCCCGTCTCGCTTATACAGGCTAATATAGACTACATTCAGACAAGCGATACAAGCGGGATTTATGAGAAAAATTATGGCATAATAAGAAAAGAGCTGCAAAAAATTATAAATGTGGTAAAAGATTTTGGAAAAATCATGTCGCCTGTTCAGACCGATGAAAGAGAAGTTATTTTTATTTATGATTTAATAAGTGATATTATAGACGAGTTCAGTACGCCTTATGACAATAAGAAAATCAGTTTTAATTTAAACTGTTTTGACGAAGACATAAAAATTTTTGGCGAATACTCAAAAATATGTATAATATTTTTTAACGTTTTTAAAAACGCTATAGAGGCTATTAAAGATGAAGGTATAATAGACGTCTTTGTAAGAAAGGAAAGCGGCGACATATTGATAAAAGTCACAGATAACGGAGAAGGTATAACAAAAAATAACGAGGCATTAATACAAGAGCCGTTTTTCACCACAAAAGAAAACGGAAGCGGCTTAGGCATCCCCATATGCAAAAGGATAGCGGAAAGCCATGGAGGAAGTTTTGATATTTACAACAATAAAGATAACACAAAGGGCTGTACCGTTGAAATAATATTTAAAGAGTCTCTTATGTGATGTCAAAAACCATCCGAATTTTTGTATAACAAAAATTCTCTTAACCGACGGCGAAAGTATTCGCCTTTGTATTCAGTGGGAGGCTGGTGAATACAAGGGTAAATACCCCCGCTTAAAAACCGGGGGACTTTCTCTGTCAATTAAACTAAGCTTATATTATAGTTAAGCCACTTAAAAAATGAACAAGTTCGGCGGCTAAAGGATTTTTAGCCGCCGAACTTGTTCATTTTTTAAATGGTTTGACTATAATATAGCGTAAGTTCGACAAAAATTTATGATTAATGGAACCTTTCTCTATCGGAAAAAGGTTCCAAACCTCCAAAAATACTCTTTAAGCATAAAAACCTTGAGGCTTTGCCGTTCATTATTTTTTCTTAGGGAAAGCAAACTCAGAGTCAAGTACTTTTTGAAGAAGCAATGAGACGTCTCCCGCTGTTAAAACGCCGTCTCCGTCAACATCTCCCAAAACAGAACCGCCAGAGTTCTCTGTTTTGTTCACAGTGACATTGTATTTAGCTATTATATTTCCATACAATTTAGCTGTTACCTCGCAAGTTCCCTCGCTTATGCCCGTTAAAACGCCGTCTGTGTCAACCGAAACAATTTCTGGATTGCTTGACTCCCATAAAATATTCCCTTTCTCCCCAATTGTCGCTTTAAAACGGTTTCCCACATTAATGTGAATGGTTCCTCCTGTTACCTCATCTCCCGAAGCCTCGGCGTTTTTCCCGATAGTATAAGTAGCTCCTCCCTTAATCGGAGCTCCTATTGAATCAATCGTAACCATCACATTTTCCGAACTCGTAGCGGTAAAAGGCAAAGGAATTTTATATGCTGTATTTTCTAATCCATAAATATTTTTTCCGGCATAGATTTCAGGACAGGCAAACAGCTCAACCTCCAATTCCTTATCGCTCTTTCTTCTAAGGTAATAAGGGAGGGCGCTTGTTCTTTCCTCACTCATATAGTCTTTCATAACGTTGTCAAAAACTATAATTCCCGATGAGAATTCCGATGACGCATCTCCATAAAGCGCTTTGAGTTTATCATATGTCATATCACTTAGTTTATATTGATATTTGTCAATATCCTCCCCGAATTTTCCGTTCTTTATAAACAGTCTAATCGTATCTCCCATTTTCACCTCTCCGCCAGGCTGAATTCTTAAATAAACCTCGTCATTAAAATCGCCTTCCTTAACCGCAACTACCCTATTTAGAGCATTTGAACCAGCTATGCTCTGATAAATTGGGATTATATTCTCAGGCATATCCTCCCCTGTACTTGGTGGCGTCGCTACAATATATGTCATCCCGCCCCTTATTGACGTTCCCATAGAATCAATAGAGACCGCCACTTGACTTGAACTGCCCGCGGTAAAAGGCAGAGGAATTCTGTAAGCTGGTTTTCCAAATCCGTAAATATTCTCACCTACAATTCCATTAGGACAAGCAAATAATTCAACCTCCAATTCCTTATCGTTTTTTCTTCTGAGATAATAAGGAAGGTCGCTCGTTTTATTCTCATTCATAAGCTCACTCATAAAATTATCAAAAATTGCATCATCTAATAAGTAATCTGATGACAGCCCCTCATAAGCGGATTTAAGTTTATCATATGTCATATCACCCAATTTATACTGATACTTGTCAATGTTCTCACCGAATTTTCCGTTCTCTATGGAAAGCCTAATCGTGTCTCCCATTTTCACTTCATCGTATGGCTGAATTCTTAAATAAACCTCGTCATAAAAAGCGCCGTCCTTTATTGAGACTACCTTATTTATATTATTCATCGAGTCAGCCAATACCCCTGTTACGGGAATCATAGTAGCCGTTATAACGCTTGCCATTAAAATAGCCGTTTTCTTTTTCATGTTCATATTAAATCTTCCTCCTTAATGTTTTATCCAAAACAAACGCCAAGTAAAAAATACTAAAAATAACATAAATTAAATAAAAAATAACCTCAAAACGTAGTTTCACACGAAAGCTTCCGTCAAAATTTTTTCAATAGCAGTCTCAAAATTTTGTGTATGGAGTACGGTCAATCGGTAAATCATAGCTTCTCGGCCAGCTCTCGCGATAGAAAAAGGTTCCAAATGCTCTTTAAGAATAAAGGACTTGAGACTCTGCATCAAACTCCGCAAACTGGTCAGTGCTTTTGGCTCTGCCAAAAGTCGGCTTACGCCGCCCGCACTTCTTTGCGGCGCCTATTGAAAAAAGTTTGACAAAAACTTCTAAGCAAAACTACGTTTTACTGTTATTTTTCATCGAACTCACGTTTTTTAATCTGCCGGCGTTTACCAAAATTTAAAAGCTTTTTCTCCTACAAAGTATACTTTATAAAAGAACTTTTAGCAATAGAAAAAAATTATTTTTTTGTTGACATTTGTACAAAAATAATAGTATACTTATATAGTAAATATATATAATTTTAACATATAAAAAAATCTCCTGTAAAGTATACTTTACAGGAGATTTTTAATCCGCTTAAAAACATCTATTTTTTACAAGCCTCTATAAAATTTTGAAAAATTCCTTTTGATAACTTATCATCAGGGGTCTTTTCAGGGTGCCACTGCACTCCGGCGAAAAATCTTTTTTCCGGATTCTCAATAGCCTCGATGTTAAAATCATCGCTCTTCGCGGAAACAATAAAATCACGCGCCGGAGTTTTAACACACTGATGATGAAACGAGTTTACATTCCAATACTCAGATTCCGTAATTTTATAAAGAAAACTTTCTTTATTTATTTTTATTTTGTGGATAACCGCCTCATCTTTATTTTTTAAATCGGCGTATTCTGATATATGCCCGTCTATATGCTGATAAATCATTCCCCCTAAAGCCGCGTTCATAACCTGTACGCCCCTGCATATCCCAAGGAGGGGAATATTCCTTTTATACGCCTCAGCGCAAAGCTCCGCCTCAAAAACATCTCTGTCAGGATAAATATTTTTAGCCATTGGGCTTAACTTTTCAGAAATCAGGCGCTCGCTTAAATCTCCTCCCCCCGAAAGAATTACGCCGTCCGTTATATCAAGTATTTCCGAAACTTTTTCCGTATAGGGGATTATCAGGCTTGTAGCTCCGAAAAACGCTGTAATCTTTAAATAGTCAGTATTGAGTTTAGCGAAATTGTCTTCATAAGAATGGGTTATTCCTATAATCAAGGACATAAAAACACTCCATTTTTTTTATATATAAATTTATTCGGCTTCATAAAAAGCTATGAGTAAATTTGAGAATACGAGGAAGAAACTCCGCGAAACTCGCTTATTTATTCTTTCGCCAGTTCGCTTTAAATCGGGCCAAAACTACTTAAATTTTTGTATAATAAAAACTCTCATACCCTACGGCGAAAGTATTCGCCTTTGTATTCAGAGTGAGTCTGCGCTCCCCCTGCCAGTTAAACGTCAGAATTTTTCTTACTTTCTGATTTTCCGATAAAAAACATAACGGCAGAGGCGCCAAAAATAATTATATATCCAATCACGCTGTAAACATCAGGCAAGTCCCCCATAAAAACAAAACCGAACACAGCGGCGAAAATAACCTGAGAATAATCAAACACGGAAATTTCTTTGGCTGGAGCGTTGCTATAGGCGGCTGTTACGCTAAACTGGCCTCCCGCCGCCGAAAGCCCCGCCAAAAGAAGCATAAACACTTGATAAAGGCTCATAGGCTCATATTTAAACAGAATATACGGCAATGTAACAACACATGAAAAGGCGGAAAAGAAAAAGACTATGACAGGGCCTTTTTCCCCTCTGTTTCCCAAAGCCCTCACGGCGGTATACGCCGAGCCCGCCCCGCAGGCTCCCAAAACGCCTATAAGAGCGGGAAAGATATCCACGTCCGTCCCCGGCTTTATAACAAAAACACTTCCGGCGAAAGCCGCGATAACTCCAAAAATCTGATACAATTTAACTTTTTCATTTAAAAATAAAAAAGAGAATATTATAGCTAAAAAAGGCGATAACTTCTGAATCATAGAGGCGTCGGCTAAACCCAGCTTCCCGACGGCGTAAAAATTGCCTAAAATCCCGACCGTTCCCGTTATTGAGCGGATTATCAAAAGCTTTATGTTTTTGCTTTGAGGTTTAAATCCCAATCCTGTCTTTCTTAAAATTCCCGCCGCAGCTATAAGCGCTATAAAATTCCTGAAAAAACTTTTCTGAATAGCCGGCAGCTCGCCCGAAAGCTTGACAAAAGTATTCATAAGGGCGAAAAAGAAAGCCGCCGATATTATAAAAATTACCGCTTTCGTTTTTTTACTCATATACAAAACTTCTTTCCAAAAAATATTTTTAATAACTTCCAAATGACTTGTCAAACAGGTTTAATATATCAAATATTACCTTTTAATTCAATAAAATTCGGTTGAAACATTATAAAATTTGTTATAGAATATATAGTTAAAGAACTCAAAAAATTAAACGGAGGTAATAAAATGAGCTATAAAAAAGAATTCATAAAATTTATGTGCGACTCAAATGTTCTTACGTTCGGGGAATTCACCTTAAAAAGCGGAAGAATCGCCCCTTATTTCATAAACACCGGAAACTATAAAACAGGTGAGCAGATAGGAAAACTCGGTGAATTTTACGCTCGGTGCGTAGAGGAAAATAAAATTGAGGCGGACGTGTTTTTCGGACCGGCGTATAAAGGAATTCCTCTCTGTGTCTCGGCGGCGGCGTCTCTATACTCAAAATTCGGAAAAAACGTAAACTACTGCTTTAACCGAAAAGAGGCGAAAGACCACGGAGAAGGAGGCGTTATCGTAGGACATAAGCTTAATGACAATGATAAAGTTCTTATAATAGAGGACGTTATAACAGCGGGCACCGCCGTAAGGGAAACCCTTCCCATATTAAAAAAAGAAGCTGACGTCTCCGTATCGGGAGTGATTATATCCGTGGATAGAATGGAAAAAGGCAAAGGGGATAAATCAGCGGTACAGGAAATATATGATGAATTTGGTATAAAAGTTTATCCTATCGTAACTCTTTTAGATATTATCGAGTGTATTAAAGACGGAGACATAGACGGAAAACAGTATCTTGATAAAATGATTGAATACAGGAAAACTTACGGCGTTCAGTAAATAAAAAAGGTTATAAGATTTCTTCCGAAACTTTATCGCGATTTTAGATTTTCTAAAGAAGTCTATTGGTATAAAATGAGTTTACTCATAATTTTTTCCTTTATTCTTAATAATTGTAATAAAATTTTAATACGCTTGAAATTGTAATGTATAATCCGCTGTGATATAATGTTATTGTAAAAATACATCTAAAAACCATTCGTATTTTTATTTTATAAAAATACCTATAACCCACAGCGTCTTACAACTCTCTTGTGTTTAGCCGGAACTTGCTCCAAAACTAACACAAAAGTAAATTCACCGGCTCTATAGCCCTCGGGTTTATTTTGTCGGTTAGAAATCGTCATAACTTAATAGTCGAGACTACTGGAATTTTTGTATAACAAAAATTCTCGTAACCGACGGCGAAAATATTTGCCTTTGTATTCAGAGTGACTTTACACTCCCCCCGAATACAAGAGTAAGTACCACCGCTTAATAATCGGGTGACTTTCTCTGTCGGTTAAAAAGTTTTTTAAAATTTAATTGAAAGGAATGATTTCTTTGCTGAAAAAAATAATGTCAGTATTAACAGCGGCGGTTTTGACCGTTTCCATTTGCCAGATAAGCGCTGTCACATCATTGGCGGCTGGCGTTAATGATATTGACGGTGTATACTTAAACGGAAAAAAACTCGTGTTCAGCGACGCTCAGCCTATAATAAATAATAGCCGTGTAATGGTTCCTGTGCGTACCACGGCGGATTACTTCGGAATGCAGACAGACTGGAACAAAGAAACGGAAACAATGACATTCACAAAAGGCAGCCGTACAATAGTACATAAAATGAGAACAAACGTTATAACAGTAAACGGCGAGGCACTCACCTTTGACACAGCGTCAATAAACTCAATGAACAGAACGCTTATGCCTGTTCGTATGCTTGGTGAGGCTATGGGAGCCGTCGTTGACTGGAACAACGACCAAAGACAGGTTATAATAACCACGGACACACCGTCCATACTCACGGCGCAACCGAATAAAACAGCGGTAAACACCGGAGAGAGCGTACTTGTGAATATTCTAGCCTCTCCAACCACCACAAAAGTAAAACTTATAGACACGGACACTAATACAATGGTAAACGAGAGTGTTACCTACACAGAGAATGGCGATGGAACAAAATCTTTCGCCGTAAACTGGGTGCCTAACTCAAATACCACTGGATATAAAGGCGTTTCCGTATACGCGGGAAACGAGGGTGGATACGGTGAGACTGGAATGCCCGTAAACGTGTCTGTTGTGGCGGACTCCTCACCTAAGCTTAAAAATTATACAGTAAGCGATTATTCGGTTGACCGCAACGAATACGTTGAGTTTACGGTATATACAAACTCAACGGCTACTAAAGTAAAAATAGAAAACGATTTCAACGCCGACACAAAAGAGCTTACAAGTTATAACGCCTCAGGAGATGACAGAGTCTTTGAGGGCAGGGTAAAAATGACCAAGTCGGGAAACAGAGAGTTTACAATTCACGTGGGAAACGCCAAAGGATACACAAGCGAGTATCAGACAGTAACCATAGACGTTGACAAAGACAGTTCAAGTGACGACGACGACGATGACGACGACGATTGCAAAATAAAAGACATCGACGTAAGCGAAGATGAGGTTGACGTAGGCGGCGAGGTTACAATTAAAGTAAAAACAACTTACGATATTAATGAGATACGAGTGTTTGACAACGATGATAACAGAGTTGTAAAACCCGTTATCTACGAGTCGTCAAAAGATAAAAGCGACAATGAGAAAATATGGAAAATATCCGTTCCCGTTGAGGACGAGGGCACAAATAAATTTTTCGTTTACGCCTACAGCGACGACGACGACACACATAAAAGCTTCAGCGTAAAAGGAACCGACGTAAACGATGATAAGCTCGCCATAAAAAGCGTATCTGTTGAGGACGACGACGCCGAAGAGGGCGACGACGTGAGAATTAAGGTTATAACCACTTCCGAGGCTAAAAAAGTTGAGGTTGCCGACAATAAGGACAAAACAATAGACACCTCCACTTCCTCATCAAAAAACGGAACAAGCCGAGTATGGAGCCTTACCATAAAAGATGCCCAGACTGATAAAAATTATTATATTTACGCTTATGACGAGGATAACCACGACGTAAAACGTAAGTTTACGCTGGATCTTGAGGAAAGCGAGGAGCTTGAGATAATTGATATTGACCTTGAGGATAATACTGTAGACCTTTACGATGATGTTGAGGTTACAATAAGAACGTCCACAAATGTTGATAAAGTATGGATTGAGGACCCCGACGATAAAAAAGTCGCCTCTCTTTCCAAACGCAGTGAGAAAGACGATGATGAGTATGTATGGAGACTCCATTTTGAGGCGACAGACGAGGGAAGAATTACTTACACCGTCTACGCGAGAGGTACTTCCGGAGACGAAGTTAAAGAAACCTTTAAAGTGAGAGTGGAAGATTAACAAAAATAAAAATCACCCATATACATTCTGATTGACTATATCTGTTCGATAATATAAGTTATAACGATTGGCAAAGGATTTTTTGTTAGACAAAATCAAATTTTTCTATAACAAAAATTATGGTAATTTTGACCAAAGCATAATAAAACAAACTTGTCAAGCGGTATAGACGGAAGTTATCGAACAGGTCTATTATATTTTGGCGCGCCGATAAAATAAAAAAATGGCGCGCCATTTTTTTATAATTTTATTCTCTTTTTAAAGATAGATTATAGTCAAGCTACTTGTTCATTTTTCAAGTAGTTTTACTATAATATTACATATATAATTAATAATCCCTTGACTTGTACAGTCAAAATGTTGTAAAATAGGTAATATCGGTCAAAGATTATCATTATAGTCAAACTACTTGAAAATAAACTAAATGAGGCGAGATTAAAATTATTATTTTAACCGGCAGAGGAGTTTAAGCTCACTATAAATACAAAGGCGTAGTCTGTCAAAAAAAAACAAATATTAAAAAATATGAATTTTTAAAGAATTGGAAATTACAAAAAGTGTCGCGGACTCAAATCCACAATACAGGCTTTACTCGTCTGAGGAGAAAATTTTACTTTAAGGAATGATGTTGTCATTCCCTTAAAAGTCATAATTTTCATACAAAGTGAAATCAAGTCGCCAAACTCCGTCTGGCACACAGATTTTGTAAAATTGCAGAAAATGCCAGTATTTTTTGCAAGCGTGTCGACTTTATCCATACGCTGAGGAAAATACTTTCGCCGTCGGTTACCAGAATTTTTCTATAACAAAAGTTCTCATAGTTTTGACACCGCCCAGCTTGTTTATTTTTCAAGTGGTCTGACTATAAACTTACACTGTAGTTTAAAGAGTGAGTACTCCGCTTAAAAAACGGATGCTTCCTTAATCGGTTAAATCAAAATTATATAGGGGGGTTAAAAAATGACTTTTCTTGATTGGGTTATAATTATAGCGGTAATTATAGGAGCGATTTTCGCCGGACTTTATTTTCTCAATAAATGGGCTTATAAAAAAATGGATACTCAGCAAACTATGATAAATAAAATGAAAAACTCAATGAGTATTTATGTAATAGATAAAAAACGGGATAAAATCACAAATATAAATATGCCGAAAGCGGTTATAGACCAAATGCCTAAATTATATAAAAAGATGAAAATGTATTTTGTTCAGGCGAAAATAGGCCCTCAGATTATGACACTTATGTGTGATAAAAAAGTATTTGCGGCTATACCTGTTAAAAAGAATATAAAAGTTGAAATCGCCGGAATATATATCGTAAGCGTAGCGGGAATGAAATCTCCTGAGGAATTAAAAGCGATTAAAAAACAAAAGAAAGAAAAAGCGAAAGAAGAGGCCAAAGCCGCCAAAGCCGCTAAAAAAAGTAAATAGTCAAAACAAAAAAACGAGATACGGAAAATAAAATATTTCCCATACCTCGTTTTTTTATGCCTGAAAAAGGGAATATTCTCCTTTGTATTCAGAGTGAGGCTGGTCGCCCTTGTAACCTGGCTCACACTCCCACTTAATACAAAAGTAAGTCCCTCTGCCGGTTAAAATAATAATTTTAATCTCGCCTTATTTTGCTTGTTTTCAAGTAGTTTGACTATATTTCACAAGTTATAAAAACGTCTACTCATTAATAACAATATCGCTTAAATCGTCGTTAAACTCACCAAACTCATCGTCAAAGTCCTCATCTATAGCGTCCTCGTCCTCAAGGTCTGGAAGCTTCAGCGGTTTGCTGTCGTCGTCAGCGTCCTCCTCCGGAGTTTTTTTCACAGGCTCCTCAGTCTTTTCTTTTTCCCTGTGTTCCATTTCGTCAAGACTGTCAAGCTCATAATGCTTTCTCACGGCGTTCTCAATCTCAAGAGCGATTTCAGGGTTCTCGGCGAGATAATTTTTGGCGTTTTCCCTGCCTTGGCCTATCTTTTTGCCGTTGTATGAATACCACGCCCCGCTTTTGTTCACAATATCTATGCTGGCGCTTAAATCAAGAATATCCCCATAATGAGATATACCTTTTCCGTACATAATGTCAAACTCCACTACTTTAAAAGGCGGAGCCACTTTATTTTTCGCTATTTTGACCTTTACCCTGTTACCCACAATCTCAGAACCCACTTTTAAATAGTCCGCCCGTCTTACGTCCATACGTATGCTGGCGTAAAATTTAAGAGCCCGTCCGCCCGTCGTTGTCTCACTGGGGCCGTAAATAGCTGCGTTTCCAATATTCGCCCTAAGCTGGTTGATAAATATAAGAACACAGTCGCTTTTGTTTATTATACCTGTAAGCTTTCTGAGAGCCTGAGACATAAGTCTCGCTTGAAGCCCCATATGAGAGTCCCCCATCTCGCCGTTAATCTCGGCTTTTGGCACAAGAGCGGCAACTGAGTCCACAATAATTATATCCACGGCGCTTGAGCGTACTATAGTCTCCACAATCTCCAAAGCCTGTTCCCCGTCGTCCGGCTGAGAAACATAAAGCTCGTCAATATTCACACCTAAATTTTTAGCGTAAACAGGGTCTATAGCGTGCTCAGCGTCAACAAAAGCGGCTACGCCGCCAATCTTCTGCGCCTCGGCGACCATATGAAGGGCGAGGGTTGTTTTTCCCGACGATTCGGGACCGTATATCTCTATTATTCTTCCCCTGGGAATTCCGCCTATGCCTATAGCTAAATCAAGGCTTAAACATCCCGTGGGAATAGCCTGTATATTAACATTTCCCTTGCTTTCCCCAAGCTTCATAATAGCGCCTTTTCCGAAGCTTTTCTCAATCTGGGACAGAGCGTTTTTAAGGGATTCCGCCTTTCCCTCGGGGGTGGAAACGTCTATGGTGTTTTCCTTGCTTTTCTTTTTTTCTGCCATTATTTATTCTCCTTATGTAAAATATTAAGACATCGGATACAGCCTCACATATATAGTAAGTTAACTTAAAAATCAACTATAAACGCTGAAAGCGTCAAGACTATGAGAATTTTTGTTACACAAAAATTCTCATAACCGACGGCGAAAACATTTGCCTTTTATATTCAGTTGGAGCTTGAACTCCCACTGAATATAAGAGTAAGTCCCTCTAAGAAACGAGGGACTTCTCTTATCAGTTAAAAAATATATTTAATAAAGTTTTATTTCTATCTGAAATCTATTCCGAAATCCCTTTAAGCTCCGATAATAAAAGCGTAAGCGCCTCCGTAACCACTCTGTTTCTTATTTTGTTTCTTCCGCCTTTTAGATTAAGTTTTTTAACCGTTGTCTTTCCTTTAATTGAGACCGCCATATAAATAAGTCCAACAGGCTTCTCGTCAGTGCCTCCTCCTGGTCCGGCGACCCCTGTGGTAGATATTCCAACATCGGCGCTAAGAGCCTTTACAACGCCCTCCGCCATTTCTCTCGCCGTTTCCTCGCTTACGGCGCCATATTTGTCAAGGGTCTCCTCTCTTACACCGAGCCTCTTTACCTTGCTTTCGTTTGAGTATGACACAACCCCGTCCAAAAACACTTCCGACGCTCCGGGATAGTCCACTATTTTTCCGGCGATAAGCCCGCCTGTGCAGGATTCCGCCGTAGCTAATGTCAAATTCCTTTTAACAAGCTCTTTTATAACAGCCTCCTCAAGGGTACAGCCGTCCTCGCCATAAATATATTTTCCAAGTCTTTTATAAATCTCCTCGACAGCGGGCTTTATTATGTTTTTGGCTTCCTCCTCGCTTTCGCCTCTCCCGCTTACCCTGAAAATCATCTCATTAGGTTTGGCGTAAGGAGCGATAGTTGGATTCTCGCTTTCACTCATAATGTCCGATAAAACCTCGGCGGCGGCGCTTTCTCCTATTCCGCTTAAATGGAGAACCTTTGATATAATAGTAAAACCGCTTTTCTTCTTTAAAAACGGAAGTACATACTCCTCAAACATAGGCTCTGTCTCATAAGGAGGCCCCGGAAGCATAATAAGTATTTTTCCGTCTTTCTCAATCATACAGCCTGGCGCTGTTCCGTTGTGATTATAAAAAACCGTCGCCCCCTCGGGAACAAATCCCTGTTTTCTATTGCTCTTGGGCATTTCTCTCCCCTTAAAATAGTCTTTTACGTTTTTTACGGCTTCCTCATTCTCGACCATTTTAAGATTAAAGAATTTTCCTCCCGTCTCTTTTGTAATATCGTCGTCGGTAGGGCCTAACCCTCCCGTGGTTATAACCATATCAGCTCTTTCAAAAGCCAGTTTAAAGGCGTTTAAAAGCCTTTCCTCATTGTCGCCCACGACAGTCTGATAATAAACTCCTATTCCCAAAAGAGCCAGCTCCCTTGAGAGATATCTGGCGTTTGTATTTAAAATGTCCCCAAGTAAAATTTCCGTACCAACAGCCATTATTTCAGCTTTCATAAAAAACTCACCTCTGTATCAGTCCTTAAAAACATCAAGATTTTTAATAATATAATCAACCGCTGATATAACCGTAAAAATAACGGACAAAGCAATTAAAGCGGTTCCTGCGAAGTAAAAGAAAGAGCCGTCAAAGTCAAGAAGAACAACCGTAATCATGACCATTTGAGTAACCGTTTTTATTTTACCCCAAAAGCCCGCCGCTATAACAATTTTCTTCTCAGCGGCGACAAGTCTGAAACCAGTAATAATAAATTCCCTCGCGATAACGATAACCACAACCCAGCTTGGCATTACAACGTTGGCCGGAAGTCCAATCATTGAAATCATCGCCGACGTAACTAAAAGTTTGTCAGCTAAGGGATCCATAAATTTGCCGAAATTGGTAATCATATTATACTTTCTGGCGATATATCCGTCAACGGCGTCTGTGCACGAGGCAAGAACAAAAATAGCGACAGCCGCGTATTTCGCCATATAAAGCTCAATTCCCAGTTCTTTGTAAAAAATAAGAATAACGACAAAAACAGGTATAAGCAAGACCCTGAATAAAGTAAGCTTATTCGGCAAATTCATAATCAATCACTCCAATCAAATCATAATCCGACGCTCCCGTAATTTTAACGAAAACAAAGTCGCCGGCGATAAACTCGCCTTCTCCCTTAAAAAACACAAAACCATCTATTTCATAACAATCTCTGTAGCTTCTTCCGCAGAAAACATTGTCCTCTCCCTCGTTTTTTCCCTCTATAATATCCTTGAACG
>CANOGI010000028.1 GCA_947565475.1 uncultured Eubacteriaceae bacterium | reverse complement strand
AGAGTGGACAGCGCCGTGTACGCCGGATATACCATACCGCCGTATTATGATTCTATGATAGCCAAAGTAATAACAAAGGGAAAAGACCGAAACGAGGCTATCGCTAAAATGAAAAGAGCTTTAGACGAGTTTATTATCGAGGGAACAAAAACAAATGTTGATTTCCAAATTGAGCTGTTAAATAACGAGATGTACAGAAAAGGCGAGTTTGACACGTCTTTTATTTCAAAACTGCTTGAGTAATAATATAGCCGGAGGGTGATTCAGTGAATTTATTTAAAAAGAAAAAATACGTTTCCGTCGCCGAGACGGTTGAGGCACAGGATAAAAACGTTTTTGCCAACACTAATCAGCCGTCGGTACCCGACGGTATGTGGGTAAAGTGTCCAAACTGCGGGAAAATGATTTATAAAAAAGAAATACCAAAGCTGAGAATATGCCCAGACTGCGGAGGATATTTCAGGTTAAAGGCAAGATGCAGAATAGATTTTATCGCTGATGAGGAAACTTTTGTGGAATTTAACTCTGATATGCTTTCAAAAAATCCTCTTAATTATCCCGACTATGAAGAGAAAATTAAAAAAATGAGGGAAAAGACAGGAATTAATGAGGCTGTTATTGCCGGCAAATGTAAAATCGGCGGGATTGAAGCGGTTCTCTGCGCTATGGATTCTGGTTTTATTATGGGAAGTATGGGGTCTGTTGTGGGCGAGAAAATTACGAGAGCTTTTGAGTATGCCACGGAGAACGAGTTGCCAGTTGTTATTTTCACTGCCTCGGGCGGGGCGAGAATGCAGGAGGGTATTATATCCCTTATGCAGATGGCGAAAGTAAGCGCCGCCGCCGCGAGACACGCAGAAAAAGGGCTTTTATACATTTCTGTACTTACCGACCCGACGACAGGGGGAGTTACCGCGAGCTTCGGTATGCTGGGGGATATTATTTTATCTGAGCCGAAAGCCCTTATAGGGTTCGCCGGAAGAAGAGTTATCGAACAGACTATTAAACAAAAACTTCCTGACGAGTTTCAAACCGCCGAGTTTTTACTCGAGCATGGCTTTGTTGATAAAATTGTCGAGAGGGAAAACCTCAAGGAAGTTATTTCTAAAATTTTATACATTCATTGTGAGAAAGGGCGTGAGGATTGATGAGCGCTTTTGACATTGTAAAGACAGCCAGAAAAACCTCAAGGCCTTCCGCTCTTGAGTATATAAATTTTATTTTTGATGATTTTATTGAGTTTCACGGCGACAGGTCATTTAGGGACGTGAAGGGTGTTGTCGGTGGAATGGCTCTTTTTGAGGGTATTCCATGTACTGTTAGCGGAAGACATAAAGGGCATACTATTGAGGAAAATATCGAGAGGAATTTCGGCGCGCCTCATCCTGAGGGATACAGAAAGGCATTAAGGCTAATGAGGCAGGCGGAAAAGTTTAAGAGACCTGTTATTACTTTTATAAACACAGCGGGCGCTTTTTGCGGAATCGGCGCTGAGGAAAGAGGACAGGGAGAGGCTATCGCCAGAAATCTTTTTGAGATGAGTACGCTTAAATCCCCGTCGGTATCAATTATTATCGGCGAGGGGGGAAGCGGAGGAGCTCTCGCTCTCGCTGTTTCTGACAAAGTATGGATTCTTAAAAACTCCATTTATTCTATTTTATCGCCGGAGGGGTTCGCCAGTATTTTATGGAAAGATTCATCTAAAAGCGCCGAGGCGGCGGAGATTATGAAAATAACCGCCGAGGATTTGCTTGAGCTTGGAGTGGTGGATGACATTATTGATGAGGCGGACGGCGGAGCGCACAATGATTTTGAGTATACGGCGGGTATGATTAAAGAAAAACTTTTGAAAGAAATTTTTGAGCTTAAAAAAGAGAATATAGAGGAATTACTCAAGAAGAGATATAACAGATTCAGAGGATTTGGAGAGTTTTCTGAGTGATAAGGCTAAAAAACTGAGAACGATATATTAATTGTAATTTTAATAGACATGGTTTAATAAACTATAGTGAAACGATAAAAGAAATGAACAAATAAATTTTGGAAAATCTAATGATATATTAAGGAATTCTTTTATTGTTTAGTTATAAGGCTATTAATCATGTCTATTTTGTTTTTTATAATTTTAGGAGTATAATCAAATAAAAGTAAGAACAAAAAATATTTTTTATTTCTGCGCTGGCTTTACATTGACTTTGGGTTTGACTATATACCATTTTCTCCCTCAAAAGCCTTAATATTTTTTCTTATCAAAATAAGAATGTCACTGTTTAACGAATACCCTTCATAATCCACAATATATCTGATTTTTTCAAGCATTTCTTCTACAATACGAATACATACATTTTTTACAGCCATAAATTTACATCCCTGTTTTTAGAACGCGACAATGTTTTCTACACAAATATTATTTTTAACATCTTTTGTTTTATTAATAAACATAATTATTCCTTTTGAAGTTAATCACATTCTTCATAATCCCATTTTATTTTTCCGTGTTCTTTTTCAAATTCCTCAATTTTTAATTTTATGAGAAATTCGATTTCTTTATTTTTTGAACGACCGTCATATTCCGCGATATAACCAAGTTTATCAAGTAATATTTGAGGAATACGCAAATTATAATGTGCAATGTTTTTATCCATTTTTACTCACCTCTAACATAAAAAATGTCTTTGATTTTATTTTCGTGTCGGCTTTACATTGACTTCTGGTTTAATATATCCTTCAATTACACCATTCTCTGACTCAAAAGCTTTAATGTTCTCTCTTATCAAAACGAGAATGTGGCTGTTCACTGAACGACCTTCATAATCCGCTATATATCCGATTTTTTCAAGCATTTCTTCTTCAATTCGAATAGATACACTTTTTACAGCCACACTTTATCCTCCTAAAATTAATTATTCTCATCATAATTCCATTTTATTTTTCCGTGTTCTTTTTCAAATTCCTCAATTTTTAATTTTATGAGAAATTCAATTTCTTTATTTTTTGAACGACCGTCATAATTAGCAATATAACCAATTTTATCAAGTAATATTTGTGGAACACGTAGAGTATAACGTGATAAATTATCTGACATTTTAATTCACCTCTAACATATTATTGACTATATTATAATATTATGATAAAATAATACGCAAAAATGACGTATTAATAACATCATAATAACGAATTAAAAATGTTATAATAATTAATATCTTTTAATAATAAAGAGGTATCTATGAAAGAAAATTGCTGCTTCACAGGCTTACGACCACAAAAATTAATTTTTAAAGAAAACAGTGAACAATATAACATTATTATGTCAAAATGTGAAAAATATATAATACAGCTTATTAATAGATATGATGTAACAAATTTTATATCGGGTATGGCTTTAGGCTGGGATATTTGGTGTGCGGAGAAAGTATTAAAGATTAAAGAAAAATATCCAAAAATTTCTTTGGAATGTGCTTTACCCTGCAAGGGACAGAATAAATATTGGAATGAATCAGATAAAATTAGATATGCAGAGATATTAGGAAAGGCTGATAGTGTTGTTTATTCGCAAGAAAAATATACTTACGATTGTATGATGAAAAGAAATATGTATATGATTGATAAAAGTTTATATGTTTTTGCTCTTTGGAACAGACAGAGCGGCGGGACGGCAAATACAATAAAATATGCTTTGGAAAAAGAACGTAGGATTATTATAATCAATTCTGTTACTATGAAAATATCAACCAATAGAAAAGACACTTTAGGTTAAGAAAATGTCATTAATCTATATATAAATTTGTTAGTTAGTGAAATTGTCAATTTTGGTTGACAATTTCAGTTTTTAGCTCTAATATAACATTTGCTAATTTCTAATATAGTTTCATATTAATTTTTCTTGGGGAAAAGAGTGAAAAATAATAAAGACAAACCTCAAAATCCCTGTAAATATGGGCTTTTTCCTTTTATCTTTATTATACTATAAGGGCACAATTGTATTTCTCTTTTATCAGAAAGGGAAGTTTTTCCTACTCTTATTAAGAAAATAGTTGGTCATTCAGGAACAATGTTATTGACAGAAAAAGTTTATACACATACTAATATTCAAGAATTATTGAATGCGATAAATAAAATGTAATTTCATTTGTAAAGAATAAACAAGAGTATATTATTTATAAAATATACTCTTGTTTATTTTAATTCCTGCTCTAATTCACGAAATTCAACAGTATCAAAGAAATCTGTTATGGTTATATTAAGACCATCACAAAGTTTTTTGATAGTTACAATTCCAGGATTTTTGCTTTCATCATTCAATATGCTTTTTATAGTTGATTGAGGTACACCTGATGAATAGCTCAACCCATTTTGTGTTAAACCTCGTTCTTTACACAATGATAATATTCTTTCTTTTACAACATCATATATGCCCATAAAAGTCTCCTAACAAGTAATAATATAATGATATATCACTAAAATTATTTTTGTTAGTGATAGATCACTTAAAAATAAATTATGTTATAATTAGTGATATATCACTAAATGGAGGAATTTTATGATTAAAAATTATTGTTGTTTTACGGGCTTGCGACCACAAAAATTAAATTTTAAGGAAAATAGCAAAAATTATAACATTATTATGTTAAAATGTGAAAAATATATAATACAGCTTATTAACAGATATGGCGTTACTAATTTTATATCGGGTATGGCTTTGGGCTGGGATATTTTGTGTGCTGAGAAAGTATTAAAACTTAAACATACATATCCGAATATATTATTAGAATGTGCAATTCCTTGTTTGAATCAAGATAAATATTGGGGTGAATTAGATAAACACAGATATGCGGAAATATTGTCAAAAGCCGATAATATTTTTCAGCTGCAAGAAAAATATACTTATGATTGTATGATAAAAAGAAATATGTATATGGTTGATAAATGTTTATACGTATTCGCTCTTTGGGACAGACAGAGCGGCGGAACAGCAAATACAATAAAATATGCTTTAGAAAAAGAGCGGAGAATTATCATAATCAATCCTGTTACTATGAAAGTGTCAACCAATAAAAAAGGTATTTTAGGTTAAGAAAATACCCTTAAATTTATATGTAAATTTGTTAGTTACGTGTTAGTTATGTATTGTTACCGTTTAAAATCAGTTGATTTTTAAAAAGATTTAGACAGACAAAACCCCCGAAAATCCTATATTTTCGGGGGTTATAAAAAATATATTTTTGATAAAAATTATCTCTTACTGAACTGAGGAGCTCTTCTCGCCGCTTTAAGACCATATTTCTTTCTTTCTTTCATACGTGGGTCACGAGTCAAGAAGCCGGCTTTTTTAAGAGTGGAACGGAAATCAGAGTCAGCCTCAAGCAACGCTCTTGATATACCGTGTCTTATAGCGCCAGCCTGACCTGTAGTACCACCGCCGTAAACATTAACTTTAACATCGAACTTATCAAGCATACCAGTAAGCTCAAGAGGTTGTCTTACAATAAGTTTTAATGTGTCAAGACCGAAATAATCGTCTATACTTCTTTTATTAATAATAATTTTTCCGTTGCCTGGAATTAAATAAACTCTTGCAACAGAGCTTTTTCTTCTTCCTGTGCCGTAATATCTTGCTTCTGCCATTTATAAAACCTCCTATTCAACAATAATTAAAATTTAAATTCTAAAACTTCCGGATTCTGCGCCTGGTGTTTGTGCTCGCTTCCTGAGTATACAAAGAGTTTTTTAAGCATATTTCTGCCGAGAGAATTTTTAGGAAGCATACCTTTTACGGCGTGTTTAATAACGTCTTCAGGTTTTTTATTCATCATTTCTCTTAATGTAGTCTCTTTAAAACCGCCTACATAAGCGGAGTGTTTTCTGTAAAGTTTCTGGTCAAGCTTTTTACCCGTAACTTTGATTTTGTCGGCGTTGACTATAATAACGTTATCTCCTGTATCAAGGAAAGGGGTATAAATAGGTTTGTGTTTTCCTCTTAAAACTGCCGCTACCTCTGACGCGAGACGACCTAATGTCAAATCAGTGGCGTCAACAACAAACCATTTTCTTTCGATTTCGGCTGTTTTCGCTATATATGTTGTTCTCATTTAAAAATAACCTCCTATTTTTATTAAAAAATGCGACTGTAGTTTTTTCGATTAGAAACTCTTTTTAATTACTGACTAAAAAATTAATTATGTTTTTAATTTATTTTTTAAAATTATAATTAACTTAAAGTTTTTAATCAAAAATGTACTTTAATTTTCGTTCTTATATATATTGAGAATCCGGGGCTAACGGATTTCAAAGTGGCAAATCAAACATAAGTATTATACTTTAAAAAAATCTGTATGTCAAGAAAAATTATAGAAAAATCATAAAAAACGATTTATAGCGAACAAACTTAAAAAGAGCAAAAAAATATTTTATGCGCGAGTAAGCGCTGCTGACTGATAAGGGAATCGCGTCAGCAATTTGCAGGTTGTGCAAATAAAATGATTTTTTCGCTTTTTTTTAAAGTTTGTTCACTACATAAACCAGAAATTATAATTTGAAAATAAAATTGTATTGTTGTATAATTATAGTGAGGCAATAAAATAATGAAAGATTAAATTTTAATCGACAGAGGAAGTCCCATGCTTATTAAGCGGGGGCGCCTACTATTGTATTTAATTGGAGTATAAGTTTCTTCCTAATGTCAAGGCGGGGTTGTCCGCCGCTGGCTATCAGTATTTAACTTGAATGTAAAGTTTTAATTATCCATAGTATTGATGAAAGGGGTTTTACTATTAATGAAAAAGTATTTATCAATAGCGGCGTTTTCTATCGCTATGGTGTTAAGTTTAAATTCTTTGCCTGTTATCTATACGGAGGCTTATGACGGGGATAACAAAAAAATAACATTATCAATTAATGAGAATGAGTCAAAATTGCCGAAAACGGTTGCTTTAAGTGATAATTCAAAGGTGAGAAACGCTTTGGTTTGCTCGGACTTTTCAATTATAATGGACGGAAGCGATATATATTTTAAAAATGCCGCGGGGGAAGCGATTTATCCGATTTTATATGACGGCGTGACATATTTGCCTTTACGAGCTGTCGGGGAGCTTATGGGCAAAAATGTGAACTGGGATGAAAAAAACAAGATTATTAGCATAAGCGGAGAAAGAGATTCTGTTTCATCTAATTCTCCTAACAAAGATATTGGACGGCAAAAAGTTATTATACAGGAACGCCCTGATTTTACTATATTGATAGAAAACTTTAAAAAAGAGTTTTACTCCATTTCAGGTGAAAGAATTTATCCAATACTTTACAATGGAAGCACGTATTTGCCTTTGAGGTCTATAGGGGAAATTATGAATAAAGAGGTTTTGTGGGATTCTTCCTCAAAAACCGTAACATTGAGAAATTTTATTAACTCTACTGTAACTGACGCTGACAGCTTTAATTCCTCTGATAAAGAGAAACCAAGCGAACCTGTGGGTGATAACAATTTATCAGGACAAGATACGGATTTAAAAGAGGCTAAAGAAGCGGCGCTTAATCACGCTGGCTTTAAAGAAAATGAGGTTACTTTTAAAAAGGTAAAGAAAGATTATGAGGACGGCAGGGCTGTTTATGAGATTGAGTTTTATAAAGACGGTGCGGAATATGAGTATGATGTTGACGCTGAAACAAATGAGGTAATAAAATTTGACGTTGATTTGAAAGACGCTTCTAAAGGTGATAATGATAATTTATTAGGGCAAAACACTAATTTAAAAGAGGCCAAAGAAGTGGCGCTTAATCACGCTGGCTTTAAAGAAACCGAGGTTACTTTTAAAAAGGTAAAGAAAGATTATGAGGACGGCAGGGCTGTTTATGAGATTGAGTTTTATAAAGATGGTACGGAATATGAGTATGAAATTGATGCTGAAACAAATGAGGTAATAAAATTTGACGCTGACTTAAAAAATAATTCTAAAAAAGATGAGAAAAAGAAAGTAAGTAATTTAAATGAAAACGGTATAAGTATTGAGGAAGCTAAAAATATAGCGTTAAAACACGCTAATATAAATAAGTCTGACGCTGTGCTTACAAAAGAGAAAAAGGATTATGATGACGGTATATACGTGTATGAGATTGAGTATCAAGCTGGAGGAATGGAGTACGAGTTTAAAATAAACGCCGATACGGGTAAAGTGATGGAGTATGAGTCTGAACAAAAATAATTAAAAAGTCATATCATAATATTGTGAGGGTATGTATTGAAGACATTTATGTATTCTGGGCTTATAGTCAAAACACTTGAAAAATGAATAAGTTCGGAGGTTTAAAATCCTGTTTAAAGTGTTAGTGTCAGTTGGCATAGGTTTTAGGTTTTGTTATCTCGTTAAAATAATTTTAATCTTGCCTCATTTTGTTTATTTTCAAGTAGTTTGGTGATAGAATTTGCCGAATATATAAAAAATTACCGGCGTGCATTCATCTAAGCGAAATGTTGCTCATAGCTGAATGAAAATATTTTTTTGACAGAGACAGCAATATTTAACTGACAGAGGAAGTCCTCTGCTTATTAAGGGGGGGTAACTTACCATTGTATTCAGGGGGAGCGCAAGCTAGATTGCAAGGGCGACCAACCTCACTCTGGATATAAAGGCGAATATTTTTGCTATACAAAAATTCGAGTAGTCTTGGCTAACTTTATGATTAACACGACCATCAAGTCTCAAAAAGGTGTGTCTGAAAATCTTAGCATATGTAGGCGGGTTTTCAGACACCCTTTTATATTGGATAACTTTTTCTCTTAAAGATTATTATATTTACTTAAATTTGCCTATTGCTAAAATTTCAAAGAAGTGCTAAAATTAATTATAAGAACCAAATATTAAGGTTTAATAAAAAATTATTTTCTTTAAAGTTTTTTTATATTCAATTAAAGTTCTTTTAATTTTCAATTATAACAGCCAAGAAAAGAATTTAACCGATGGAGTAAGTCTTATTTTTATGTTTAATGGAAGCTTGAGTTTGCATTAAGTATAAAGGCGTTATAAAACGCCGTTGGTTTAAAGTGTTTTTATGAAATAAAAATACGAACAGTCTTTGACTAAATCAGATCGTGTTTGAAAACCAAAGTACACAGGAAATTAAAAAACAGAAAAGCCGGGAAACGTTGCCTTTTGGAGAGATTATTTTCTTATGATTTTTTAGCGGTTTAACGGTTAAATAGAAATTATGTTTTCGGGAATTTTATGTTTATTGATTTCAATAAACGCTAAGGAATTTTCAAATACGTATCGGGAGGTAAAATTAAGACGCAAGAAGGTGAGAGTATGGCAACTTTTAAAACACCTGAAGAGTTAAGGGCGTGGTCAAGAAGTTTTTTAAATAAGTCGCAGATAATAAAAAGAGGTTTTTATAATTATATAGATCCTGAAGAGGAAAAGAGAAAGGAAGAGCAGGCGGAAAAAGAGGCTTATAACGATTCTTTTGAGGAATCCGCCATAAGCGCGGATAATTTTGATGATGTTTCAGACATTGACGCGGGTGATTTGGCAAGTAGTATCATCGCTAAAGGCAACGCCTCAAGCGCTAATATCTCAGAGCTTTTTTCACTTGACTCCTCAACTATTGAGGAGATGAACTCAAAGTTTCCGACCACTGAGCTTCAGATTTCTCAGACAAAGGGGGCTTCCCCTGTTCAAAAAAAATAAAAAACACTTGACATATATATGTTAGTGTGAGATAATTTATTCGGGCGGTAAATTGAATATAATGATACTGGTTTAAGAAAAATATTTTAGATTATAAAAACCTGATATTTTAAATGTATTCGGTTTGGCTTTAAATTTTTTACAGAATATTTGAATACGCGACGGAAGCAATTTATGGGGTACACCACCACGGGTGTAGCCCTTTTTGTGTATATAAGACGATGTAGGCGAGAAAACAATAAAACCGTTTTATGCCGAGGAGCGTTTGTCTTTGTTTGAAAGAGGGAATCGCTAATTTACTATAATATTCAAAAAACAGGAGGATATTTTTATGAAATTAAACGGAAAGCATTTTAAACTTTCGGAGCCTGTCAGCATTTTGAATTTTATTAAAGATAAAAATTATAACGCCGACAGAGTAGCCGTTGAGGTAAACGGCAAAATTGTTCCGAAAACGGAATTTGAGAAAACAACATTAAAAGATGACGATGAGGTAGAAATTGTTTGCTTCGTTGGGGGAGGCTGATATGATTTCGGTTTTTGTCAATGGGGAACGAGAGGAAGTCTCGGGAAATACTTTATTTTCCGCTTTTCCTCCTAAAGAGAATACTGTTATGATATTAAACGGTTTTCAGGTAAATGAGGATTTTCCAATCAAAGAAAACGACGAGATTCATATAATCGAAAAGGGAGTATTTCCTCCTGAAAAACAGCTTGAGGCGATGATGTCGGCAAGGCACACCCCTAAAGTCCATAAAGTACTTAAAAAGTCTAAAGTCGCTGTGGCGGGGCTTGGCGGACTCGGCTCAAACATTGCGGTGAGCCTCGCGAGAATGGGAGTCGGAAAATTATTTTTAGTGGATTTTGACATTGTGGAACCAAGTAATTTAAACAGGCAGAGCTATTATATAAAGCACATAGGTATGCCGAAAACAGACGCTCTTAAAACTCAGATAGAGGAGATAAATCCTTTTATAGAGGTTAGTGTAAAAAATGTTAAAGTCACGGAAGATAATGTTTTTGAGCTTTTTAACGGCTTTGACGTGATATGCGAGGCGTTTGACAATCCGGTGGACAAAGCTATGCTTGTAAATTCGGTTATGCTTAATATGCCAAAGACAAAGATTGTATCCGCTTCAGGCATGGCGGGATATGATAGCGCAAACAATATAAAAACCGAAAAGAGAATGAGAAATCTTTATGTATGCGGGGACTTTGAGACGGGGGCGGATTTTGGAACGGGGCTTATGCCCCCCCGGGTATTGGTCTGCGCGGGGCATCAAGCTAATATGATATTAAGGCTTTTGCTTGGACAGAATGAACCGTAAGCGTGTTCGGGTTTTCACCGATATAGTCAGCGAGTTTGGAAATAAGAGGGGGATGTGAACTGAAAATTTTTTTCTTAGGCGTATGGTAATATAATTTGCTGAAAGGTAACACAGTCAAAATAATTTTTAGCCGGCAAGATTGTCTATTTTTATAGTGATTTGTTAAATTTTTGGCGTAAACTAAAAAATCTTTTTATATTAGGTTTATTGAGATTAGTTTTGTTCGCTTTTTTATTGTTTTGTTATAAGTTGACGACTGCAAATATATAAATTTTTAAAGGAGAATTATGATGAGTAAAGATGTTTTTAAATTAGGCGGTAAGGAATTTAACTCAAGATTTATTTTAGGTTCAGGAAAATTTAATATTGACCTTATTGAGGCTGTGGCGAAAGAGGGAGGAGCTGAAATTTTAACTCTCGCACTGCGCAGGGCGAACAGCGGGGGAGAGGCAAATATACTTGACTATATTCCCGAAAACGTCACTCTTTTGCCTAATACCTCAGGGGCGAGAAATGCCGAGGAAGCTGTCAGGATTGCGAGACTTTCACGGGAAATAGGTTGTGGGGATTTTGTAAAGATTGAGATAATCAATGACTCAAAGTATCTTATGCCGGATAATCACGAGACTGTTAAGGCGACGGAGATTTTATCAAAGGAGGGTTTTGTGGTTCTGCCTTATGTTTATCCTGACCTCATCATAGCGAAACAGCTTGAAAACAGCGGCGCCGCCGCTGTTATGCCTCTTGCCGCCCCTATCGGAAGCAATAAGGGACTTGTCACGAAAGAGTTTATAAAAATGCTTGTTGAGGAAATTGATTTGCCGATTATTGTTGACGCCGGCATAGGCAAGCCGTCTCAGGCGTGCGAGGCTATGGAACTTGGTGTTTCCGCTATTATGGCTAACACGGCGGTCGCTACGGCGGGAAATATAAAGCAAATGGCTAAAGCCTTTAAGCTCGCTATAGAGGCGGGCAGGCTCGCTTATCTCTCTGGACCTGGACGAGTGCTCGATACCGCCGAAGCGTCGAGCCCTCTTACTGGTTTTTTACAGGACTGACTGTATGAGTTTGAAGAAGTCGATTATATGAGGTTCTTTATGAAATAAAGATATGAATAGTTTTTGACTTACGGTTAAACAGTAAGGAAAATTCAATAAATAGACGAATTTTAACCGACAGAGTAAGTTCCCTGCTTTTTAAGCGGGGGAACTTATTTCTTGTATTCAGTGGGAGTGCAAGCCAGGTTGCAAGGGCGACCAGCCTCATTCTGAATACAAAGGCGAATACATTCGCCGCCGGTTACGATTATTTTTGTTACGCGAAAATTCGAGTAGTCTTGACTGAACCTGATAAGGTAAGAAAGTTTTTATTGTTTTCTGTTAGAAGCTTGGCGAACCGTTATAGTATTATTTTGGAGGTTATTTTATGAGTAAAGCTGACTTTATGGAATATCGTGAGGGAATGGAGAGGATAGATTCCGATATAATGGATCGGGTTCTTTTGGAGGTTTCAGATTATGATTATAATGTTTATAACAAAGACGACGTTTTAAGGGTTCTTGATAAAGAATACTTAAATTTTCAGGATTTAAAAGTTCTTCTATCAACAGCGGCGGAGAGTTTTTTAGAGCCTATGGCGAAAAAGGCAAAAATAGAGACTATGAAACATTTTGGAAATTCAGTATGCCTTTTTACTCCTTTGTATATCGCCAATTACTGTGAGAACGAGTGTGTTTACTGCGGGTTTAACTGTAAGAATAAGATTAAGAGGGGAAAACTTAGTTATGAGGAAATCGAGAGAGAAATGAAAGCTATAGCTAAATCGGGGCTTAAGGAAATTCTTATACTCACGGGAGAGAGTGCGGGGCAGTCAAACGTTGAGTATATTGGAGAGGCCGTAAAAATCGCTAAAAAATATTTTTCAACTATAGGAATAGAAATTTATCCGTTGAATTCAAACGAGTATAATTTTCTCAGAGTGTGCGGGGCGGATTTTGTAAGCGTATATCAGGAGACTTATGATACGGCTAAATATGAGACGGTACATCCAAGCGGGCCGAAAAGGGTTTTCCCATATAGATTCAACGCCCAGGAAAGAGCTTTAATCGGTGGTATGAGAGGGGTCGCCTTCGGGTCGCTTCTCGGTCTTTCTGATTTTAGGAAAGACGCTTTCGCCGCGGGGCTTCACGCTGATTTAGTAAGAAAAAAATATCCTCACGCTGAGATTTCATTTTCTCTTCCGAGGTTAAGACCATATATAAACAACGAGGACAACAACCCCAACGACGTTCATGAGAAACAGCTTTTACAGGTTATGCTCGCTTATCGTCTTTTTATGCCTTTCGCCGGTATTACTATATCAACGAGAGAAAGAGCGGGATTCAGAGACAACGTTATCGGTATGGCGGCGACGAAGATTTCGGCGGGCGTAAGCGTTGGAGTGGGAGGTCACGAGGAGGAAACGAAAGGCGACGAGCAGTTCGAGATTTCAGACCCAAGAAGCGTTAAAGAAGTTTGTTCAGCTATAGTGGAAAGAGGTTTACAGCCCGTGTACACTGATTATATATATGTGTAAATATTGAATATTTAGAAAGCGAGAGCGTTATAGTTAATAAATTTATTGATTTTTAGATTTATAGTCAAATCACTTGAAAAGGAGCAAAAGGAGGCGAGATAAAAATTGTTTT
>CANOGI010000027.1 GCA_947565475.1 uncultured Eubacteriaceae bacterium | reverse complement strand
CTGTGTCATCGTCAGTCGGCGTAGGCTTTCGACTACGCTCTCTTTCCCAGGACGCGTGGGCGAGCGGTAAAGCGAAGCTTTACGACCAGCCGCTTCCTTGTAAAAACAATTTTTATCTTGCCTCCTTTTGCTCCTTTTCAAGTGATTTGACTATACAAAGAGTAATGTATATATTTTCCGCGAAAGGGGGTGTGAAAAAATGAATTTTTCACACCCCCTTTCGCAGTCGGTTAAAAACCATTTTTAATTTGTTTTGTCCGGTGTTTTTAAAGATTTTTTAACGCTTTATAAGCGAGTACGGCAATTATTGTCTTGCTGTCGGTTAAACGGCCGTTAAAAATCATATCGACAGCCTCTGAGAGAGTATATTTCTCTGTTTCTATGTATTCATCCTCATCAAGGTTAAATTCTCCCTCCTCAAGGTTTTCCGCTAAATATATATATATTATCTCATCGCAAAATCCTATAGCGGAGTGGGTTTTGGCAAGGAGCTTTATATCATTGGATTTAAAAGACGTCTCCTCCTCAAGCTCTCTTTTAGCGCAGACAAAAGGGTCTTCGTCTTTCTCAAGAACCCCCGCCGGAATTTCCAGAACACATTCGCCGACAGGGTGTCTGTACTGTCTCACAAAAATAATCTTTCCGTCGCTGTCTATAGGAAGTATGGCGGAGGCGCCCCCTCTCTTCACAATTTCACGGTATGTGCTTTTCCCCTCAGGAAGAGTTATTTTATCATGGTAGACATTAATTATTTTCCCTTTGAAAACTTCTTTTGACTCAATAACATCTGATTTAAAAGCTTTGTTTCCGCTCATAAAAAAACTCCTTTCCATAATTGTTATAATATGAGTTCGATAAAAATTTATAGTTAATCTATACTTTGCGTTATAAAGTTTCGCGCAAGCCTTTCAAAAGCTCACATGGTGTAAGACAGCGTCTCACAGTTTTAAATTAGTGCTTTTTGCTGTTATTTTTTATCGAACTCATGTTACTTTATATAAAATCAATAACTGAAATCTTTTTTATAAAAGCCTGCGTCTTTTTAAAATTTTAATTATTTTACCGCCCATAGGTATAAGCTCAAGATCTTCTTTTTTAAGCCCGCCTATAAGAGCCATCGCCGTAAAATACGCCAAACATCCCAGACATATAGCTATAATAGTTGATATTGTATTTAAACCTGAAATGTAATAAAAGGCCCTATAAGACAAATAACACGCCGCCGCCATAAATACGGAGGCCGCGAGAGGTTTTATTAAGATACCCATAAAATCCGTTCTTGACTTTGTGACTCTTTTAAGAGCCTTAAAATTTAGATACGATGCCACGGCGTAACAGGCTATAGTGCTTATAACCGCTCCCGTGACATTTATTTCTGGTATGCTTATAAGAAAATAGTTCAGCGGTATTTTTATAATCGCCCCGATTAAGGCGTTCACCGCGGGCACATAAACCTTTCCCAAACCCTGCAAAATTCCTGTGGCGATTTGGCTTAGCGCTAAGAAAATTATGCTTATTGAACCGACCTGAAGTAAAATACCTCCCTCAGAGTAATTTGGATAAAGCATTTTTAAAATAGGACTGCCCAAAACGCCTATTCCTATCGCCGCTGGAATTGATATAATCATAGTCACTCTTAAAGCGACGTTTATTTTTAAGTTCACATCCTTAAAGGCCTTTTTCAAGACTCCCGCCGCTATCGCCGGAAGCACCGCTGTCGCCACCGCAGTTGATATAGAAACGGGAAGAGTTGTTATAGTAACGTACTTTCCCGTAAGCTGCCCGTAAAGAGCGTTTATCCTTGACTGGTCAAATCCCGCCGCGGCGAGGCGGCTGTTTACCATCTGCATATCAATAAGATTCGTCATAGAGAAAATAGCCGTTCCAGTTATTATAGGCACGGCGAGCTTTACAAGATTTTTTGTGATTTTCCCAAACGACTCATCCTTGTAAAACCGTTTATCCCTATGGATACGCTTTTTTATATTAGGGCGGGTAAGAAAATACACAAAAATTATGAAAACAAGCCCAAAAAGAGCGCCTATGCCTGTTCCCGCCGTTCCGCCAGCGGCGGCGTATATTACGTTGTCTATAAAGATATACGCGAGATAAACGCTGAAAACAGCGTTAAAAATCTGCTCTATAACCTGTGAGAAAGCCGTGGGGACAGTCGTGTTCATTCCCTGAAAATAGCCCCTGAACACCGCCATCACGGAAACTATGCAAACCGTGGGCGAAAGAGTCAGTATAGTGTAATAACTGTCGGGACTCTCTATAATATCGCAGAGTTTTCCCGCGAAAAAATACATCAGTAAAGAGCACGCCAGACCCACGATAAACGCCACGGCGAGAGAGACTTTAAATATTTTATGCGCCGCCGAGAAACGCCCCAGAGAAATTTTCTCCGACACCATTTTTGATATTGCCGCCGGAAGCCCCGCCGAGCTCATTACAAGGAAAAAAGTGTATATATAATAACCGGCGCTGTATATTCCGTTGCCCTCGTCGCCTATCATATTCGTAAGGGGAACTCTGTATAAAAATCCTAAAACCCTAACGAGAATTGAGGCGGCGGCGAGAATTGCCGCCTGTTTTACAAAAGATGATTTTCGTCCCATATATGGTGGCAAACTCCTTTCCCTGTAATAAACGCGAAATTTAGGCCTCGCGTAAAAAAGTCAAATACCAATACCGCGGCGTCTCAAAACGCCTTTATACCAAATGTGAGCCCCTGCTCTCAAAAACTAAGAGTAAGCGCTCCTATTTAACCGGCTAAGGAAACACCCCGCTTAAAAAGCGAAGTTATCCGCCGCCGGTTTAAAGTATTTTTATTAAACAAAAATATAAATAGTCCTTGACTTATATTTAAAAATATCAAAAGTAACTTTACGGCAGGTTTTAATTTCTGCCGGCTTTTTTTCTCGCCACTGGGTCGAGTATTTTTTTTCTTAATCTTAAATTCATCGGCGTCACCTCGACAAGCTCGTCGTCCGCTATAAAATCAATACACTGCTCAAGACTCATAATTGTGGGCGGCGTAAGTTTTAAAGCGTCGTCCGCTCCTGACGAACGGGTGTTTGTAAGCTGTTTTTTCTTGCAGACATTCACTTCCATATCGTTTGAGCGGGTGTTTCTTCCGACAACCATTCCGGCGTAAACTTTTGTTCCCGCTCCTATGAAAAGTTCCCCACGTTCCTGAGCGTTATACAAACCGTAAGTTACGGCGTCTCCCGCCTCAAAGGCTATAAGAGAACCCTGTCCCCTGCTTGAAATCTCGCCTTTAAACGGTTTATAGTCGTCAAAAACAGAGTTCATTATACCGTTTCCCTTTGTGTCCGTTAAAAACTCGTTGCGATAACCTATAAGACCCCTCGCCGGAATTGAGAACTCAAGCCTTGTGTATCCGCCTTTCGATGGAGTCATATTTATCATCTCACCTTTTCTGGCGCCAAGTTTCTCTATAACATTTCCCACAAACTCCTCGGGAACGTCTATAGTAACATTCTCAACAGGCTCATATTTTTTGCCGTCAATTTCCTTGTAAAGCACCTCGGGCCTTGATACCTGAAACTCATATCCCTCTCTGCGCATCGTCTCTATCAATATTGAGAGGTGCAGCTCGCCCCTTCCCGATACTTTATAGCTCTCGGCCACATCCGTTTCCTCAACTCTCAGGCTCACGTCGGTGTTAAGCTCTCTGAAAAGGCGCTCTCTCAAATGTCTTGACGTTACGAATTTTCCCTCAAGTCCGGCGAAAGGGCTGTCGTTTACACTGAAAGTCATCGCGAGCGTTGGCTCGGATATTTTATTTACGGAAACGGCTATAGGGTTTTCCCTGTCGGCTATAGTGTCGCCTATATGAATCTCTGGAATTCCGGAAACGGCGACTATTGAACCTATGCCCGCCTCTTTTACCTCTATTCTCTCAAGTCCCTCGTACTCGTAAAGTTTATTTACTTTTACGTTTTCTCTTTTCTCAGGGTCGTGAATGTTCACTATAGTTACGTCCTGATTTACCTTTACTGTTCCGTTCTCGACTTTTCCTATTCCGATACGTCCCACATAGTCGTTATAATCGATTGTTGTGACAAGAATCTGGAGAGGAGCCTCGGGATCGCCTTTCGGCGCTGGAATATGCTCAATTATAGTGTCAAAAAGACACTTCATATCGACGGCGTCTTTGGCTTCTTCCGGCGTCATGGCTGCCTTTCCCTGCTTAGCGGAGGCGAAAACAAAAGGCGAGTCAAGCTGACTGTCATTGGCCTCAAGCTCTATAAACAGTTCTAAAATCTCATCGACAACCTCGTCGGCTCTCGCCTCCGGGCGGTCAATTTTGTTTACGCACACCACAACGGGAAGCTCCAGAGACAAAGCGTTTTTGAGAACGAATTTCGTCTGAGGCATAGCCCCCTCATAAGCGTCCACAACCAAAACGACCCCGTTTACCATTTTTAAAACTCTCTCAACCTCACCGCCAAAATCGGCGTGCCCCGGCGTGTCTATTATATTTATTTTTGTGTCGTTATAATATACAGACGTGTTTTTCGATAAAATAGTAATGCCTCGTTCTCTCTCAATATCTCCCGAGTCCATTATTCTTTCCCTTACAACCTGATTGGTGCGGAAAGTACCGCTCTGCTTTAAAAGCTCGTCTACCAAAGTTGTTTTGCCGTGGTCAACGTGGGCGATAATCGCTATATTTCTTATGTCTTCTCTGTTTGTAATCACTTTTTTCATACTCCCTGTATTTTAGATATTAATAAACGTTTATGAGGAATCGTAATAAACTTTTTATAATTCACCTCATTTTACCCTATCAAAGTATTCTAACATATTTAAAATTTTATATCAATATATATTTTGGGATTTTTTCGATATTTTATTATTAACCATTGAAAATTTATCATCTCTGTGTTATATTTAAGAAAACGCCGTATACCTCATTATAATCAAATAGCTTGGAAATCACAATAGCGGCGCGGAAAGATAAAAAATTGACATACATACTTGGCTTTTTACTCGAAAGGGGTAATCATATTTGGAAAATATATTTTCACTGATAATAGATTTATTTCTTTTTTTGAATTTTATTTTCGCTGTGTTCGTGGTGTTTTTTGAGCGGAGAAATCCCGCCGTGATATGGTCTTGGCTTATGCTTTTAACCATTTTGCCGGGCATAGGGTTTATAATATATTTGCTTTTCGGTTTTGAGGGCAGAAAACACACTCGTTTTATGCAAAAAAATAAAGACGATAGATTATTAAGACAAAAATATATTGAGGATATCCTTAAAATAGAGGAAGATTATGATTTATACACCAAAAACGCCCCGACAGACTTATACGACGGGGAACCTCAGTATCAGGATATACTTTACTTAAACCAAATATCGGGAAGCAGTCTTTTAAGAAGCGATAATTCTCTTACCGTTTATGACGAGGGAACGTCCAAATTTGAAGCTATGCTGAAAGATATTGAAAACGCGAAAGATTTTATTCATCTTGAGTATTATATTGTCAGGAGCGATAACTTAGGCAGACACATTATGAACGCTCTCTCCAAAAAAGCCTCGGAGGGAGTAGAGGTAAAACTCTTATACGACGGAATGGGAAATATATTCAACTCTAAAAGCTTTAATAAGCCTCTTATCAGTGCCGGCGGCGAGGTTGGGATTTTTTTGTCACCCTATTCCATAAGGCTTAATTACAGAAACCACAGAAAACTTTGCGTGATAGACGGTAAAATAGGATACGTGGGTGGGCTTAATATCGGCGACGAGTACCTTGGAAGAGTCAAAAGATACGGTTTTTGGAGAGACTCTCACATAAGATTTGAGGGAAGCGCCGCTCACGATTTGGAGCTTCGTTTTATATCGGACTGGAATTTCGCCTCAAAAAAACGTATAGATATAGATGAGAGATATTTTCCTAAGCTTTCCTCCCCAATAAAGGGAATAAATATGCAGATTTTATCATCCGGTCCGGACTGCGACTTAAACTCAATTCAATACGGATATTTTAAAATGATTACGGAGGCGAGCAAAAGCGTCCGATTTCAAACTCCCTATTTCATTCCCGACGACAGTATTTTAGAGGCTTTGAAAACGACGGCTTTATCGGGCATAGACGTTAAGATAATAATACCCGCTCACCCCGACCATCCTTTTGTTTTCGCCGCGAGTATCTCTTATATCTCAGAGCTTTTGGAGGCGGGCGTAAAATGTTATAAATATGAGAAAGGTTTTATTCACAGCAAGTTTATCACAATCGATGACAAAATAACGTCCATAGGCACTACAAATATGGATATAAGAAGCCTTAAACTTAATTTTGAGGTAAACGCTTTTATTTACGATGAAATGATTACAAGAAACTTTAACGAAAGCTTTAAAAAAGACCTTGGAGACTGTACGGAAATTACGAGAGAGTGGTATGAGAAAAGAGGAAAACTGTTTAAAATTCAAGAATCCGTATCAAGACTCATATCGCCTCTTTTATAGAATTGGGGGGAAGAAAATGCCGTCTCCTATAGTTGACAAATTAAAAAAGCGTATTGAAAAAAAGCCCGCGGCGTTTCATATGCCCGGGCATAAAGGAAAAAAGGAATTTGTTCCTTTTGATTTATTTTCTTTTGATATTACAGAGATAGACGGGTTTGACAATCTTCATAACCCGTCAGGAATAATTTACGAGAGCGAAAAACTGTGCGCCCAGGTTTTCGGGGCTGATGAAACTCTTTATCTTGTAAATGGCTCAACATCGGGAATTATGTCGGCAATCTACGCCCTGTGTGGCGAGGGTGATAAAATTCTCGTCGGGAGAAACTGCCATAAAAGCGTTTACAACGGAATTATTTTATCGGGGGCGAAACCTGTTTATATAACCCCAAAGAAAACCTTTCTAAATACTTTTGGGGTCGTGTCAAAAGAAGCTGTAAGGGCGGCTCTTTTACAAAATCCCGATATTAAGGCGGCTGTTTTCACAAGCCCCTCTTATGAGGGATTTTGTATGGACATAAAATCCGTCGCGGATATTCTCCACGAAAAAAACATTCCCCTCATAATTGACGAGGCTCACGGAGCGCATTTTTATTTTTCGGATGAGTTTCCAGAAACGGCGCTTTCCCTTGGGGCGGATATAGCCGTCCAGAGTATTCATAAAACCCTTCCCGCGCTTACCCAGTGTTCCTTACTTCACCTGAAAAAGGGACTTATAGACGTAAAGAAAGTCAAAGAGGCCGTGTCAATGTTTACATCCACAAGCCCGTCGTATATTTTTATGGCGGCGATAGATAATTGTCAAAACATTCTCTCAAAAAAAGCGGATGAGCTTTTTAAAGAGTATGTAAGCGATTTAAAAGGATTTTACGAGAGAACCAAAAAACTAAAAAAGCTTAAAATACTGTCAAAACCGGAGGTTTTTCGGGAAATTCCCGTTTTTGACATAGACCTTGGAAAAATTGTATGTATTGTTGACAACAAAAATATAAATTATGTAGAAAAAATTCTTAAAAAGTATTATAATATAAATATAGAAATGAAAGGAACAAACCATATACTTTTTATGACGTCAGTTTGTGACTCCAAAGAGGATTTTAAACTGCTTGAAGACGCTCTTTTCGATATTGATAAGAGAATATCGCCGTCTTTCTCAAAAAATACGAGTCCGCCTCTTGATTATCCCGTCCCCGTTTGTCCGCTGACGCCTAAAGAGGCTTTTAAGGCGGAAAGGGAAAAGGTGAGTTTTAAAGACAGTATGGGGCTTATCTCCGCGGAGTTTATTATACCTTATCCCCCGGGTATTCCCATTCTTGTCCCTGGGGAACTTATAACCCCGTATATTATTGAGCTCACTAAAACTTACATAGAATCGGGGATTGAACTTATAGGCTTTGAGGACAGCTCGCTTTTTGAGATAAACGTCGCCGCCGCGAGTTATGACAGCTTATAAAAGCCAAAATACTATAATATATTTTCGATTACCTCTTAAAAACAGCTTAAAGAATCTTTTTCTTAGTCACTGTTTTTTAAAGTATTCTTATGATTTTACAGCGATACAAAAGTAAATAGAGTATAAAAAAATATTTTACAATATTTCTTTATACTTACAAAGTTTAAAAATCAAAACGTCTCTCACTGAATAAACCCCGTAAAAATACACCTACGGCAAAATGGAAAGTGATAAGAATAAAATATTATTTTCTTCTCAAATAACGGAATTTACCGCGGTGTATTTTGATGGTTTTCGGAAAGCTCTTGATTTTGAAAGGATTGTTTTTACAATGTCTGATTTTAATAAAAAAATTTTAGAAAAGCCGATAAAAAAGCTCGACAAGTTGGTTTTATACCGTTCAGCGCTGTCAGACCCTGTTATTTTGATTTTAAAAAGCATATACCACGGCGAAAAAAACGAGGGCGCTTTTTCGGAAATTATAGGCGTTTTGTCAGAAAACGCCGAGGATATGGGATACGGCGGAAATATTTTTAAAAATTATATGTTTAATTTATTTTTATACAATGAAAACAGATTTTCTCTTTATTGCGAAAACAATAAAAATGTTCAAAATACTTCCTTGTATAAGTTAGCGCTAAACGACATAAAAATATTAAAATCAATTTTATCGATTGATTTAAAATCTTTATCGGACGAAACGGAAACATTTTCCGAAATTTTAAACTACGCTCCCGTAAACGAGAAAAAAAATAAGTTTTTGGAATATATGGATTCCGCCGTATCCGATAATGAGCTTCTTGACATTTTTATTAGATTTTACAATACTTTTGGTTGCGGCGATATTTCCCGCTTCCGCTCCTTTAAATATGACGGCGGTTTAAAAAAGATTGTCGGAATTGATAATCCAGACCCAATTACATTTGACGACATTATAGGATACACCGCCCAAACAAAGGAACTTATCGACAACACGGAAGCATTTTTAAAAGGATTTCCGGCGAACAACGTTTTGCTTGTGGGTTCGAGAGGCACTGGAAAATCTTCTTCTGTCAAAGCTTTGGCTAATAAATATTATAAAGACGGTCTGCGTATTATAGAAATCACAAAAGAACAAATTATTGAACTTACAAAGCTTCTTTCGTCTCTTAAAGACAGAGGAGGAAAATTTATTATTTTCATTGACGACCTTTCTTTCGACGAGAGCGAGATTCAGTATAAGCATATGAAATCTCTCCTTGACGGAGGGTCTCAAAGTAAGCCTGACAACGTTTTATTTTACGCCACAAGCAACCGAAGACACCTTATATCAGAAAAATGGAGCGACAGGCAGAGAGGCTCGGAGGACGCCGAGATACACACTCAGGATACGTTAAATGAGAAACTTTCTTTGGCGGACAGATTCGGAATCACGATTTCTTATCCAAAGCCAACCTCTTTCGAGTATTTGAATATGGTTAAGATTATGGCGAGAAAAAGCGGTATTTCCATTGATGAGGAAATATTGGAGAAAGAGGCCCTTAAATGGGAGATAAATCAAAAAGGCGTTTCCGGAAGAACAGCCAGACAATTTGTAAATCATTTAAAAGGGTTAAGTGGATAATGTCAATCATAGAGAAACAATCCTGTAATTGATTGACTGTAAAAAATGTTAAAGAAACCGCCGATATTTAACGTCACAGATGTTTGATTGTACAAAGCTTATCCGTTATAAGCGTTTTCACTGGGCGATAATTAAACAGTCTTTCACTGTTATATTCAATAAAGTTAAAGTCTGCCGCTTGTAAAAACGTTTGTCGGAACTTGACTTAACCGGCGATTCCATATAAATTTGGAGGTTTAATTTAATGAACAATTTTGATTTTTCTGTACTAACGTCCGAGGATATTTTATACGCGGCTTTGGGCGCCATCTTAATTACGTGGGTAATAAAAATTATTACAAAACTTAATAAAATTATAAAAAACCCTATGTCGCTTCTTGACAAAAGCGAGGATTTAAGACAGGTTATTCAGCGCTGTTATAAACTTTTTCCCATGGAGATTGTGCAATTTAACGGAGAGACGTATAAGAGGGGAATGAAACTTAAAATTATCACTATGCAGAAGAAAATTTTCGAGGGTGAGTTTATCGGCTGCAACGAAAAAAATATGCTTTGTATCCTCACAAACAGATATATTATCGCTCATGAGATGACAAATATTCAGAAAATAGAAATTCTTGACAAGATTGGGTAGGCTTTTTTAAGATTGGCGTATGTTCGGCGTTTTTTCGCCGAATATACGGTAAGGCTAAAAGATAAACAAAAGAGTTTATGCCAGTATGCCTGAAAATCGCTCTAAGATATACAAATTAAACAGCTTTATCAGGGATAAAATAGAAAAGACAGGAAAACCTGAGCTTATCTCAGATTTTTCATGACAAAGTTATGACAGGTTTGAAAATTTTGTATAACCAATGAGTTCTTAGATACACACTGATAAAAAACAATTTAAAATTTTATTAAATTTAAGGAGATTAAAAAAAATGAATTATGTTCTTGGTATTGATTTGGGTACAAGCGGAGTGAAATGTCTTTTGATTTCCGAGGAAGGAAATATTTTGGGCTCGGCGTCCAAAAGCTATAAGCCTGATTTCGGGCAAAACGGATATGTGGAACAAGACCCGTCCGTATGGTGGGAAAACACAAAAGCGGCCGTTAAAGACATAATCGCGCGTTATCCAGACTCAAGGGGAAAAGTTATGGCGTTAAGCTGCTCCGGACAGATGCACAGCTCCGTATTCCTTGACAAAGACGGAAACGTTATAAGAAAAGCCATTTTATGGAATGACACAAGAACGACGCCTCAGACAAAAGAAATTTACGAAACGGCGGGCGGTCTTGAAAACGTTTTGGGAATGGTTTATAACAAGGCTTTAGAGGGATTCACCCTTCCTAAAATATTATGGCTTCGTGAGAACGAACCCCTTAACTTTAAAAAAGTTTCCAAAGTTATTATGCCTAAAGACTACATAAATTATATGCTTACCGGAAACATTAAAACCGAGGTTTCAGACGCCGCCGGAACTTTACTCTTTGACGTTAAAAACTCATGCTGGTCCACGGAAATGCTTGAGAAAATGAGTTTGGACAAAGATATACTTCCCGATGTTTTGCAGTCGACTGACGTTGTTGGTTTGGTTTCCGATGATATTTCAGATGAGCTTGGACTCGCGAAAGGCGCCAAAGTCATAGCCGGCGGAGCCGACAACAGCTGCGCGGCTGTCGGAAACGGAGTTATTTCAAAGGGACAGGCCGTTTTAAGCGTCGGAACAAGCGGTACGGCAATCGGATACCTTGACGGGATTAACGGCAAGGTTACGGGAGACGTTCATCTTTTCAACTACTCTATGCCCAACAGCCTTTACGCTATGGGATGTATGCTTTGCGCCGGAGAGGCCTTAAACTGGCTTAAAAGAACATTTTTTGAGGATAATTCCTTTGACGAGCTTAACGCCTTGGCGGACGCGTCTCCCGCCGGAAGCAACGGCATAATTTTTCTCCCGTATCTTTTTGGCGAAAGATGCCCTTATTCCGACGCTAACGCCAGAGGAGTATTCTTCGGAATTTCAGGAGGAGCCGGAAAAGGCGATATGATTAGAGCGGTTATGGAGGGCGTGGCTTTCGGCCTTAAAGACCTTTTCACTCTTGTAACGGATTTTGTTGACGTAAACGAGGTTTATATTACAGGGGGCGGAGCTAAAAGCAAAGTATGGGGGCAAATTATATCGGACGTTGTGAACAGAGAACTTAAAGTCCTTAACATTGAGGAGGGGCCTTCTTTCGGGGCGGCTTTAATAGCTCTTGTCGGCGCCGGAATGTGCCCTGACTTTGAAACCGCTAAAGGTAAATCAGTTAAAGTAATAAAAACAATTAAACCCAGTGGAAACGTTGCGAAATACGAGAATATCCACAAACTTTACAAAGAGCTTTACACGGCTAATAAAGAAACGTTTAAAAAATTGCAGGAAATATAAAACCTGTTTTAACATAAAGAGTAAGTTCCCTGCTTTTTAAGGAGGGAAACTTACTCTTGTATTCAGGGGGAGTACAATCCAGTTTGCAATCAGCCTCACTCTGAATGCAAAGGCGAATACTTTCGCCGCAGGCTTAAATCCACAAGACGGGCTTTGCTCGTCTGAGAAGAAAATTTGACTTTATGGAATGATATTGTCATTTCCATAAAAATCACAACTTTCATACAAAACGAAATCAAGTCGCCAAACTCCATTTGACACACAGATTTCGTAAAATCGCGGGAAATGCTGGCATTTTCCGCAAGCGTATCGACTTTATCGACACGCTGAGGCAAATATTTTCGCCGTCGATTACTCGAATTTTTGTTATACAAAAATTCTCGTAGTCTTGACAAAACTTTAAAAAGCGTGTCAAAGACTGTTCGTATTATTATAAGATAAAAACACGAATAATCTTTGACCATAAGTTTGATAAAAAATAGTGGCGAAACACAACTTCGCGACAAAAGAGCAATTTTGGGAGGTTCTCCGATGAAAAGAAATATTTATTGTTTCGCTGTTTTGTTTATGTTATTTCCTTTTGTTTTGTGTGGCTGTTCCTCGGAAGATGAGGAAAAAAGCGTAAAAATCCTGCGCTTGGCGGAAACGTATAAATCAGACCATGTTACAACCTTCGCCGATTTTGAGTTCGCCAGACTTGTGAAGGAAAAAAGCGATGGTCTTATAAAAATAGAAGTCCATACTGACGGCGAACTCGGAAAAAAAGAGGATATTCCTGATAAAATAAGCAATGGTGAAATAGACATCGCCAGAGTCGGTCTCGGGGAATTGGGAAAAGGCAGCGACGTTTTGGAAAAAGGCGAGCTTCCTTTCATTTTCAAGAGTAAAGGGCATATGTGGCGTTCTCTTGAGCAGATTTTGGGGCCTAAGCTTGACTTAGAACTGAGTCTTAAAAACACTAAAATCATCGGGTATATGGACACAGGAGCGAGAAGCCTTTACACTACCGTCCCCGTGGAAAAACCTGAGGATTTGGATAATCTGAAAATAAGAACAAATACATTTTCAAATTATTCCGCTGACTATTTTGTAAGCTTTGGCGTTATAAACGTCAGACTTGATTCTGAGGACGACGTTACTAAAGCTTTTGAGGAAAAGACTATCGACGGCGCTGAGGACAGCATTATAAATTATTATGATTCAGGGCACTATAAATACGCTCCTAATCTCTTAAAAATAGAGTATAGATATTTGCCCGATATGCTTGTCATAAACAACGGCGTTTTCTCAAAGCTTTCTCCAAAGGAACAGGATATAATTACCTCGGCCGCTACAGAGGCGTGCGCCTTTCAAAGAGAAAATTTTGAGAAAAAGGAAAAGGATACTGAAGAAAAGCTTATAGCGGAAGGGTGTAAAATCACGGTTCCTTCCGATACTTTTAAAGACGTTCTTCTTTCTGTGGCGGAATTTACTTTCAAACAGCTTCCAAGACCCGATGTTGAGGTCTCTTTGTTAGAGCAGGTAAGAGATATGAGGTAAATCTATTATATCTGAAATTTAAAATATAGAAAAAATCATAAAAAATAAAAGAATCGCAAATTACGATTCTTTTATTTTTTATGATTTTTTCTATATTTTAGCTTTTAAAAAAACCTTTATCTATCCTGGGGAAAACTATCCTTATTTTTACAATTATAGTCAAATCACTTGAAAAGGAGCAAAAGGAAGCGAGATAAAAATTGTTTCTACAAGGAAGAGGCTGGTCGTAAAGCTTCGCTTTACTGCTCGCCCACGCGTCCTG
>CANOGI010000026.1 GCA_947565475.1 uncultured Eubacteriaceae bacterium | reverse complement strand
ATCCTCAACAGCTTTCTCGGCTTTTTCCTCAAAACCCTTCACACTTTCCCCGTTGCCGTTCTCAAATTTAAGATAAGGGGTATTGTCAATATTTAACGCCTCATATGATACGGTTCCCTCTTTTGTCCCAATTTTCTCGGGGTTTCCATTCTCGTCCTCTCCTCTGTATACTTTCCAGCCGTCTTTTCTGGAACCTCCCGTAATCTCCCCATCCTTATTCACATAAGGAGACCCTGTCCATACAGTACTCTCATTAACCTGAATTACTTCCTTGTCAATTCCGCCCATAACGACGGCTCCCAGTCTGCCGTTGCCGATAGGAACGCCTTTTGTCCAAAGATACTCATAATAATCGGAATTGTTAAATACATTGGCCTCTCCTTTTGACTTATAAGGATTTTGAATTGTATTCCCGTCCTTGTCCCTGTATATTTCCTTTCTGTCAACGTTGGGATTCATCTTCCAAAATCCCTCCTCAATAGGAGAATTAAAATAAATAACCTTTTCGCTGTCAAAGCCTCTCATATTTCCTTGTTCTCCCGCCGAAACGCTCACTCCGTTTAAAACAGTAAAACCCAAGATCATCACCAGACCCTTACAAACCCTTTTTAAAATCTTTTTTCTCACAAAACCGTCCTCCCTTTTAGAAACGTTTCTATTTTATTTGATAAAATAAGACTTCTTCACGGCGTATATAAAAACAAAAAAGTCTTAATATTTTATTACCCATAATCCATTATATTTTATATAAATAAGTTCGACGGCAAAAAATCCTTTTTAGAGCGTTATCGTCAATCAGCATACCGTCCGGCTATACTGTCCCCCCGCCGCATCGTAAAAATAATTTTCTGTCCGTCTCCTTTTTATTTTTTTAAGTTTATTGACTATAATATAATTTTTATTACCTTATAACTATGTTTTTTATCTCCATATCGGGTTTTGAGATTCTCTCAAGCAAAAGATTAGCGGCTCTTTTCCCTATTTCCTCAATAGGCTGCTCAATAAATGTGAAAGGATTGTCTAAAAGCCACGGAAACTCAATCCCGTCAAATCCAATAATGTATATTTTCTCGTCGCTTCCATTAAGGGCTTTAAGACCTCCGACGAGTTGCTCATAATTTGATATGAAAACCGCTTCCGTATCACCGTTCTCAAGAACTTTTCTCATTGCGTCAAATCCCCCGTTTATATCATAGTCAGCAGAAATAGAAAACACACGCTTAATGTTGTTTTTCTCAAGGGCTTTGTAAAAGCCTTTTTTTCTCTCCTCAGCGTTGGATACGTTTTCAGGTCCCTCAATAATGGCGAATTTCTTAAATCCAAGTTTTATAACCTCGCTCATTTTCTCGTATACTATCGTTTCGTTGTCAACAGTAACAGAATCAAAAATATTTTTGTCGAGAAGCCTGTCTACCAATATACAAGCCGTATCCCCGACAATATTTTTAATCTTTTGGGAATTTCTCGCCACAGGCATAATAACAATTCCGTCTACCATTCTCTTTCTCATTTCCATTATTTTTTCTCTCTGTAATTTCTCGTCTCCCCCGCATCCCGCCACGATAACGCTATAGCCCGCTTTCGAGACGACATTCTCAATATTCTCAATAACTTTCATACTGAACATATTCGCGAGAGTATGTACAATAACTCCTATTGTCATTGTTTTCTGAGTTTTCATACTTCTGGCGATAGCGTTTACCTCATAGCCTAATTTTTTAACGGCGTCGTCAATCAAAATCCTATTTTTTGTTTTAACAGCGGCGTCGCCGTTGATATATCGGGAAACAGTACCGACGCCAACTCCCGCTTCTTTAGCCACGTCTTTTATAGTCACCACTTAAATCCCTCTCTTTTGAAAACGTTTCTATTTTATAATTAAATTATACCTCTTTAAATAATAATTGTCAACAATAAAATTAGTTTCCATGTCATCGACGCTTTACAATGTGTTTTCAAAATACCCAATAAATGAGGCTGTCACAGAATATACACAAGATATAATATATAGTCAAGACTACTCGAATTTCTGTATAATAGACTTCTTTCGAAACTGTAAAATTACGACTATCCACTAAAAAAATATTTTATTCAATGCTTTAGCGAAAGGCGTTTTGTTTTTTAAACGCCGAAAGCGTTAAGAAGCATTGAGTGAAATATTTTTTTCTTTCGATACTTCTATCAGTATGAAGTTTCGAAAGAAGTATAATAAAAATTCTCGTAACCAAGGACAGTATTCGCCCTTGTATTCGGAGTGAGTTTACACTCCTCCCGAATATAATGGGCTGTGAAAAAATAAAATTTATCTGAAAGAAAATTAAAAACTCTTTCAAATTTTATTTTTGCTACGCCGTAGGCTAAAATCCGCAAAGCGGGCTTTGCTCGTCTGAGGACAGGAACTTTTTTCGCACCGGTTTTTGGTTCGGAAAAAACATGGCTGGTTCTTTCCTTAAACAATTTGCAGGAAATGGGTACATTTCCTGCAAAATGGGGGTGTGAAAAATAAATTTTTCACACCCCCATTTTATATACAAAATAAATTATACAAACCTATTTAATTTTAAGCTATAAAAATATTTAAAAAATCACCATCTTAAAACTTAATTTTTATCCCCATACCACTAAATATTTTATATAACTTAGCGGGAGATAATCCTACAACAGTATAAAAATCCCCCTCTATTTTTTCTATAATAACCGCTCCTTTCCCTTGAACAGCATAGGAACCCGCTTTGTCCAAAGGTTCCTCAGATTCTATGTAATTTAAAATTTCACCGTCAGTTAAAGGTAGCATATAAACATCTGTTTTATCGGAATCCGTTTTTTTGATCACGCCATCATTATTTTTATAAAAAACGCTTATTCCCGTATAAACACTGTGCTTATCCCCCTGAAGCATTCTAAGCGTGTTAAAAGCGTCTTTTTTATCATTCGGCTTCCCAAGAATCTCATCATTATAAACAACTATAGTATCCGCCCCAATAACGACAACTTCCTCTTCTTCTTCCGAAATATTATTAAAAACAACCTCTGCCTTTCTCTCCGCCAAAATCTCAACATATTCTTCAGGTGAGTGTTTTCCCGATACCTTTTCATCAATGTTGCTTTCGGCAACTCTAAACTCAATGCCGATTTGATTTAAAATATCGCGCCTTCTCGGAGAAGATGAGGCCAAAATAAACATAGACATTTTAAAACTCCTTTATATTTTTTTATAAACAATAATAGCGATAATCATACCGATAATCCCTGAAATAGAAAACTTTAATGAAAAAGAAAACGAAAGGACAATTATATCAAGATTTAAAACAACCGGCTGGTCTAAACCAAAGGTTTTTCCGTAATTAAGCCACGAACAATACGGAATACTCTCAAAAATTGTCCCTATAAAACCTCCTATAACAAGTCCGGCGGCCATAATAATAATGAATACCCAAATATTTTTATTTACACTTCCCATTAATTAACCCTTTCAATAAAATATTTATAAACATTTTATCGGCATACCCTATACAGGCACGCCGATAAAAATATTATTTATATTTTTTCTCAAGACGTTCTTTTATTTTATTGACTCCGTCCTCAATAACCTTAAGCCCCTCAAGCTCGTTATTTATAGCCTCAATACATTTTTTGCTGTGGGCACTTGTTTTTTGAACAGAACTTCCTATATTAGAAGTAAATGACTGAACGCTCGCCACCATATCCTTAGATTGCTCGGAAAGATTCCTGATCTCTCCCGCGATAATAGTAAAGCTTTTTCCCTGCTCACCCGCTCTCGCGGCCTCAATAGAAGCATTAAAACTTATCATCTGAGTTTCATCGGCAATAGATGAAACAAGTTTAGCCACATTGTTTATCTCTTTAAGTAATTTTGTAATTTTATCAATTTCCGCGGCAAGTTCAGTTTGGCTTCTGTTAAGAGTTTCTGAATCCTCATAAAACTCTTTTAAAATTTCTTTTATTGAGCTAATATTTTCCTCAACAATCTTATTGTCTTCCTCAAGTTTAAAAGTAACATTAGCCTGCTCGCATATCTTTGTAGCGATAAGACCTAAAAGATTCGCCGCCCCTCTTACTTGTTTGTCCGTTAAAATAGGAATTTTTCTAACAGCCTCAATATACTCGTCAGGATTTATTCCAAGCTCCCTGGCAACCCCCCTGAAATATTCCTCATCAGGCTCGTGAGTAATAACCTGACCGCCAATAATACTTCCAATGTGTTTTCCACCCATAATAATCGGAACACCAAAATCGGTAAGCCCCGCATGACAGGGATAAACAGCTGGCCGACCTGTAGAGAGCGACTCCTCGCCGCCCCGTCTGTCGCAGTCTTCACACCTTCTTAACCCTTCAGAACAGCCTCTTGTATATTTCATACAAAAATCATGAAAATTACTCGGTTTTGTTATACCAACACCCGACGTGTCAACAGAAATCGAAGCCATGCCCGTAGCGTCGGAAAAAGCGTCCTGAACGGCCTGAAGATAGTTAATATCAATTACATCAGTTAACTTTAAATTTTCCATAATCAGTTCCTCTTTTCTATGTATTTTGTATAAATCTTAAAAATTCTCATAAATACTGAAATTTAGGTATAATTTATAAAAATAAAATATAGCGACAAAAAACAGCGTTTAATGACACGTTAATAACCTGTTTAAGCTCCTCTTATATAAGTATTTCTCCGCCTCTCCGTCTATACCTATTTTTAACGACAATCTCAATTTAAAAATTTGAGATTAATATAAGTTCGCTATATATTTGTTATTAATATCATTTTACACTATATGAAACTATTTTTCAACAAAAATATTTTCATATCGCGTTCGTAATCAGAGGACTGTGTAAATCTTATATTGTTAAGGAAACACTGATTTAAAAAAAGTCAAAAATCATCTAAGACTTTTAAATTAATCAGTGTTTCCTTAAATTAATCAGCGTCTGCTTTATATAAACCTTTATTTTCTAGGGTTTTTAATTTGAGCCTGAGCTGCGGCTAATCTCGCGATAGGCACACGGTAAGGCGAACAGGATACATATGAAAGACCTGTATCATGACAGAAAGTAATACTTGATGGGTCTCCACCGTGTTCTCCGCATATACCGAGTTTTATATCTGGACGAACACTTCTGCCTTTTTCCGCAGCCATCTTCACAAGAGAGCCCACTCCGCTTTTATCAAGTCTGGCTGTCGGGTCAACCTCAAATATATGTTTATCGATATAATCATTTAAAATTTTTCCGGCGTCATCTCTTGAGAGACCGTAAGTCATTTGAGTAAGGTCATTGGTTCCAAAAGAGAAGAACTCCGCCTCTGTGGCGATTTCATCAGCGAGAAGAGCCGCTCTCGGAATCTCAATCATCGTTCCGACAGAATACTCAATTTTAACTCCTGATTTCTCAATAATCTCGTCGGCTGTTGACACAACAATATTTTTAACATATTTAAGCTCTTTGATTTCACAAACAAGAGGAATCATAATTTCCGCTTTTATATCAAATCCTTTTGATTTTTTAACGCTGATTGCTGCCTCAATAATAGCTCGAGTCTGCATCTTCGCGATTTCAGGATAAGTAACAGCGAGACGGCATCCCCTGTGTCCCATCATAGGATTAATCTCATTAAGATTTTTAGCCTTAATTTTAAGCTCTGAAACAGGTTTTCCGAGAAGTTTGGAAACATCCTCAAATTCCGCTTCGGTTTTTGGCATAAACTCATGTAAGAAGACGTACAGTTACAGGTCTGTCCTCCATAACCTCGTAAATTCCCTCAAAATCACTTTTCTGGAAAGGTAAAAGCTCATCAAGAGCCTTAACTCGCTCTTCCTCTGTATCGCATAAAATCATTGTTCTTATTTTAGCGATTCTGTCCTCCTCAAAGAACATATGCTCCGTACGAACCAAGCCAATACCCTCCGCTCCAAAATCAAGAGCGACTTTAGCGTCTTTCGGAGTGTCGGCGTTCGTGCGTACCTTAAGTTTTCTTATATCATCGGCCCAGCTCATAAATTCTCCGAAATCACCGGATATCTCAGGCGCCACAGTCTTTATATCACCCTCATAAATATTTCCTGTTGAACCGTCAATGGATATATAGTCTCCCTCTTTAAATACCTTTCCGCTCAGCTCAAAATATTTTTCTTTCTCATTTATTTTAATAGCCTCACATCCGGAAACACAGCACCTTCCCATGCCTCTCGCCACAACCGCGGCATGAGATGTCATACCTCCTCTTACAGTTAAAATACCTTCTGAAACGGCCATACCCTCTATATCCTCAGGAGACGTCTCAAGTCTGACTAAAACAGTTCTCTCACCTTTCTCGACAAAATCCTTGGCGTCCTCAGCGCTGAAGCAAACAATACCCGCGGCCGCGCCTGGAGAAGCCGGCAAAGCGTTTCCGATAGGAGTAGCGTTTTTAAGAACATTAACGTCAAACATAGGATGTAAAAGCTGGTCAAGCTGTGAAGCGTCAACTTTCACAAGAGCTTCTTCTTTAGTGAGAAGTTTTTCATTTACCATGTCAATGGCTATTTTCAAAGCCGCCTGAGCTGTTCTTTTAGCGTTTCTTGTCTGAAGGAAATAAAGCTTGCCTTTCTCAATGGTAATTTCCATATCCTGCATATCTTTATAATGTTTTTCAAGCTTGTCCGCCATTTCCCTAAACTGCTCATAAATCTCCGGCATATCATTTTTAAGCTCGGAAAAAGGTTTTGGAGTTCTAACGCCGGCAACAACATCCTCGCCCTGGGCATTAATCATATACTCGCCGTATATCTCTCTGTTTCCGTTAGCCGGATTTCTTGAGAACACAACGCCCGTGCCGGAAGTCTCTCCCATATTTCCGAATACCATGCTCTGCACGTTTACAGCGGTACCCCACTCATAAGGAATATCATGTTCTTTTCTGTAATAGTTCGCTCTTGGATTATCCCATGAACGGAAAACGGCGCAGACAGCCTCAAAAAGCTGTTCCCTTACATCGTGAGGGAAATCCTTGCCCTGGTCTTCCTTATAAATTTCCTTAAACATAACCGTAACTTTTTTCCAGTCCTCAGCGTCAAGCTCAGGGTCGCTTTTCACGCCTCTCTCTTCTTTATATTTGTCAAGAGCCTCCTCAAATTTCTTTTTAGAAACACCTATAACAACATCGGAGAACATCATAATAAATCTTCTGTAAGAATCATAAGCGAATCTCTCGTTGCTTGTTTCATCAGCGAGAGCTTTAACTGTATCGTCGTTAAGACCAAGATTTAAAACCGTATCCATCATACCGGGCATGGATATTCTCGCTCCTGAGCGAACAGAAACCAAAAGAGGATTTTTTAAATCGCCTAAAACCTTGCCAGATAATTTCTCAAGTTCAGCAAGCGCGTCGGAAATCTGTGTTTTTATGTATTCCGGCAAAACCTTTCCTGAACTGTTATACTCAGAACAAGCTTCTGAGGAAACTGTAAATCCCGGAGGAACAGGCATACCTATATTGGTCATCTCCGCGAGATTCGCGCCCTTTCCGCCAAGAATATCTCTCATAGAGCTGTCTCCTTCGGAAAACATATAAACAATTTTTTTACTCATAATGAAAACCTCCTGTAAAAATTATATAAATTGTTTTAAGTTAATACTAAATTTTAATTTAATAAAAATATAATATTAACTGTAAATATTGCTATTAATGACGCTTTTTTGTTTTCATTTACCTATTATACCATATACTGTACAATAAAACAACACATATGTTCAAAAAAATTGTGCATAAAATATACAAAAAGTTACATTTTCGTCTCTATAATTAAGTTTTCCTTAAATTTCGCTTAAAATTGTCATATTAAATCCAAATAAAATCAGCTTTTTTTATACTTTCACCTGTCAATTAAATTGCTGTTTTGAAACTTAGCGACAAGAAGATAATGCTCAAATCTGTTTTCTAAAATCTTATTTTGAAGTTCCTCAATCTCAAAGGACTTCTTATCAAGTTCAATTAAAGTAGCTTTTCCCATTGAGTATTTTAAGTTTAAAACATCCAATTCCTTTTGTTTATAAATAAGTTCCTCATTATATTTGTCGTCATCGTTCTCTCTGCTCAAAATATTTTTATAAACTTTATTCACCGAATCACTAAAATTAACTTCAGATTCTTTAATATCCCTTAATTGCCCGCGAATATCATTTTCCTTTGAAATCTTTGAGATATAGCTTGTGTTTTCATTATAATTCGAGTACTCATATTCCGAAACCTCAAGACTTTGTTTCTGTTTCATAATATCAAAATTACTGTCAATTTCACTTTTAACTTTCTCATCGATATCAACATTTTCTATCTCCGTATAATTAAAATCAAGCTCAATAGAATACTTTTCACTCAAATCAATACCAATAGCTTTATTAAGGTCAATATATAAGTTATTTAAGTCAATTTTTTTATTTTCGACATCGTTAAACTTTTTAATATACTCTGTATTTTTGTCATTAAACTCAGACTCGCTCAATATTCCTTTATCCTTTTTAATTTGAGCGGCATCCAGTTCCTTTTTCATTATAGAAAGATTTTTTTCCTGTAATTCTATTTCTCTCTGAGCGTTCACGATACTTATAAAAAGCTTAGTAATATCATATCTCAATATATCTTTATTTTTCTGAACGCTTAAATCATAATTGTCAATAGTATTTTTTAAATCAGCGATTTGTGTTTTAATGGAATAATAAGTATCTGGATTATTCGCCAAATCATTACTTAAATCCTCGCATTCTTTAATTACAAAAGGCAAATCCTCCTCCAGCTCAATAATTTCTCTGTTATATGAAACCGCTATAGCAAGGGCCTTGTCAACAGAAAGACTCGTAATTCTGGAAATTTCTAAATCAGAATTTGATGTTTCTCCTATTCCTGATATAACGTCCTCGGCAAAAACCGGTAAATTAAAAAACTGTATACCAAGACAAATATAAACAAATATAAACCCTTTTATTTTCATAACTTATCCACCAACTTTCTTAAATAAATATTATAGTCAAATCACTTAAAAAACGAACAAGTTCGGTGGCTAAAAATCACTTTTGTTGCGTTATCGTCAGTCAGCATAGGCTCCTAACCAAGCTCTCTTTCCTCTGCCTCACAAAAATAATTTTTATCTCGCCTTCTTTTGCTCTTTTTCAAGTGATTTGACTATATTTTACGATAACTTTATTCTCATCGATAACTTGCTTCAATCTTGTTAAAAAATAGATAATTATACAGAAGAATATAAAACAAAAAAATTCTTTTATTTAAAGCTTCTCGAAACACGAGAAATTCTTTTTACGCTTTCGGCGGTTTATAGTCAAACAAATTGAAAAATTAACAAATTCAGCGGCTTAAAATCCTTTTTGCCGCAAACGTCCGTCGGCATAGGCTTATGGTATGCTCTCCCTCCGCTGTCTTACGAAAATAATTTTAACCCCGCCTCCTTTTGTTTATTTTCAAATAGCTTGACTATAAATAACAAAACACCTTTCACTAAAATTTTAACATAAACACACACAAAATATTTTTTGGGTTTTATGCCATTTTATCACGTATTTTAAGAGAGATTAGTATTGCTCAGTCATTTAAAAAACAACCATAATTTACGCTTTTGGAAATCTAATAATAAAATTCGTTCCTTTTTTTTCCTCACTGAAAACCTCAATTTTTCCATCATGGTTTCTAACAATAATTTCAGCGATAGAAAGTCCGAGTCCGTTTCCTGAAACCGTTTTATTATGAGATTTATCTCCTCTAAAAAATCTGTCAAAAATATAAGGTATATCATCTCGCTTTATTCCCATACCGTTATCAGAAATCTTCATAACGGAAAATTCCTTCTCACAATAAAGATGCACATCAACTTTTATATAATCCTTATCTGAATACTTTATAGCATTCTCAAAAAATATCCATAAAAGCTGTTTAATGAGGTTAGAATCTCCCATCACATTTACTTCTTTATCACCAATAATATTAAACTCACCGTTAATACCAAGAACCGCCACTTCTTTTATAACCTCCGAGACAACACCGTTAAGGGAAATTCTAATTTTGTCTATTTTCTCACTTTGCTCGTTTTTAGCGAGAAAAAAAAGTTTATTAATAAGATTTGACATATACTCTGTTTCATCCTTAATTGAATCAATAGACTCTTGTAAAATTTCCGGATCGCTTTTTCCCCACCTGTCCATAAGACTGGCATAACCCTGAATAACTGAAATAGGGGTTTTCAACTCGTGAGATGCGTTTGAGACAAATTGTTTTTGTTTCTCAAAAGAATTCTCAAGCCTTCCCAGCATATCGTTAAAAGTCACCGCGAGATTTGAGACCTCATCGTCTGACTCCGGCACATTAATTCTTTTGCTTAAATCATTAATACTTATTCTTTCCGCTGTTCTTGTGATTTCTGATATAGGATTAAGAACTTTTTTGCTTATAAATCTTCCTATCCCAAAAGACGCTATAATGCCCAGAACATTCGCCACAATAAAAACAATGGCAAAATCCCTTAAAACCGCTCTTTCACTCTCATTTGTCCTAAATACCTCAATAAAATACTGTTTTCCCTTATGCTCCACAATATTTCTTCTTGACATATAATGTATCCCTTTAACTGTTTCTGTCTCAAAACGCTCCTTTTTTTTGTCAAAATCCTCTTTATTTTTAAGAGGCGGAGGAAAATGAGGATTTTTGTAGGGTTGCTTGTTTATCATATCTATTTTTTCGTCCCCATCCTTCCCAACAAAGAGCCTTATCTCAATATTTCTGTTTGGGCTAAGCTTCGATATCTCGTCGGCGGCTATCTCATTATCCGATTTTATGTAAGAAATCACCTTATCCATAGTCTCAAGAAGCTCGTTTTCTGAAACCCCCTGATAATAATACCATGTATTAAGCATTATAAACACGGTCAAGGTTATAAATGTAACGGTGAATACAGCGGCGTATAACAAAGTGATTTTATTGCCTATAGAAAGGCTTTTATATTTCTTTATAAAATTAAGTTTATTCCTCATCTTTCGCAAAATAACCAACACCTCTTATAGTGTGTATAAATTTAACATTATATTTATCATCCAATTTAGTTCTTAAATATCTGATATAAACGTCAACAACATTTGTTTCTCCTATATAGTCATATCCCCATACGTTATTAAGTATTTGGTCCCTTGTTATAACTATGTTTTTATTTTTAACAAGATAAAAAAGCAGCTCAAATTCCCTTTTTGTAAGCTCAACTTCCTCATCGTCAACTTTAACAATTCTTTTCGCTGAGTCTATAACCAAGTTTTTAAGATTTAAAATTACTCCCGCATCCTCAGTAAAGCTTTTAACTCTTTTAAGAGCGACTCTCATTCTCGCTAAAAGTTCCTCTATAGCGAAAGGCTTTGTAACATAATCGTCCGCCCCGCTGTCAAGTCCTAATACTTTGTCCATTATCTCCCCTTTAGCGGTAATCATAATTATAGGAACTTTTGAGCTTTTTCTTATTCTTCTGCAAACCTCTATTCCGCTGATTTCCGGAAGCATTAAATCCAGCAAAAGAATATCAGGCTTTTCATTATAAAACATATCAAGCCCCTCTCTTCCGTCATTTGATACGCAAACCTCGTATCCCTCATGTTTAAGCTCAAGCTCTATAAAACGGGCAAGCTTAATCTCATCCTCAATAATTAAAACTTTATCCACTTTCAAAATAATTCCCTTCTTTCACAATTAACGCCAAACTTCATTTAAAGTCTCATCAATGTTTTAAACAAAATTTAACGTAAAGGCGGCAATTTTATCTCTGTAAAATCAAAATGACAAAAAATCACAAAACAAATTCAGGTAAGTTAAGGAGTATACCTCCGCATTTATATTCAACAAAAGTCTATACTATAGTCAAACTACTAAAAAATAGACAAGTTCGGTAGCTAAAAATATTTTTTGTTGCGTTAGTATTAGTCGGCATAGGCTTTAGGCTATCCTCTTTTTCGTTTGCCTTACAAAAATAATTTTTATCTCACCTTTTTTGATTGTTTTCAAGCAGTTTAACCATACTACTAAATCCAAGAGTAAGTACCTAACTTAAAAAGCAGAAAACTTACTTCGTCGGTTAAATTTAAAGCAAAGGAATATATTACATAATATATCAACCAAGACAAATCATATTTTACCCCATAAACTTATATACACTTATTTATTCATATCTTAACGCTTCTATAGGGTCTAAAAGAGCGGCTTTTCTCGCCGGATAAACTCCAAAAATAATGCCAATAGCCGTGGAAATAACAACAGCCATAAGAACAGAATTGAGGGAAACAACACTTGATACGCCCATAAGATTGCCGGCAATCACACCAAATCCCCAGCCAAACATTACGCCAAGTATACCTCCTATACCGGTGAGTATAACCGCCTCAACTACAAATTGAACCATAATATCCTTATTTTTAGCTCCAATAGACTTTCTTATTCCAATTTCTCTTGTTCTTTCAGTAACTGTAACAAGCATAATGTTCATAACGCCGATACCTCCCACAATAAGAGATATAGCGGCCACCCCGCTTATAAGCATGGTAACGGTTCCAGTAACCTCTGTCATTGCCTCCATTTGTTCCGCGGCGCTTTCAGCAGCATATTTATCAGAATTTTTATGAATCTCGCTAAGCTTATCCGTAATAGCGGAACATAAAGCGTCGGCATTATCAGCGTCTTCGGCCACAAGAATAATATTGGCGAGAGTTTTTCTGTTAAACAATCTAAAAGCTGATGTAATCGGAATAACCATTCTTTCGGGATACTCGTTCTCATAAAGGCTTTCCGTTTCCGCGTTACTGTTTTCAGAAATCCCGATAACCGTATACTTAGAACTTCCCTGCCACGTTTTTATAGAAATCTTTTCCCCAATAACAGATTGATCGCAATGCCCAAAAACTTTTTTTGCGGTAGTATCGTTGATAACCACAACCTTGCTTTTAGCTTCTACGTCTGAGTCGCTTATATATCTTCCGTAAAGCATAGTAGGAGTCATAATTAACTGATAATCAGGTGTAACACCCGTTATGGAGGCGTTATTTGTTTCTTTTGGGTTAAGAAGTTTAACGCTGGCGTTGCTTCCGTTATACACTGGTGAGATGGATTTTATGCCATCCATCTCTTTAATCTTTTCATAATCATCATAAGTCAAAGCGTCCGCGCTTACCATATTTCTCGGGCTATTGCTCCTCAGACTTACAGTAATCCTGCCCACACCAAGACTGTCAAACTGTTCAGTAATTTGAGCCTGGCTCCCATTGCCTACCGAAGTAATAGCTATAACGGCGGCAATACCTATTATAATACCGAGAGTAGTCAAAAAAGTCCTCATTTTATTAGAAAAAACATTCTTAAAAGCGGATTTAATATTCTCAAAAATACTCATCTCATTTCCTCCTCCGCGATAACCCTGTTTTTAACCAGCTCATCGGAAACCGCCCGCCCGTCTTTAAATGTGACAATTCTCTTTGTATACTGAGCGACGTCCGGCTCATGAGTAACCATAACAATAGTCGCTCCCTCATCATTAAGCTTTTGAAATATATCAATAATCTCAAAAGTTGATTTGCTGTCAAGATTACCTGTAGGCTCGTCAGCAAGCAAAATACTCGGCTTATTCACTAAAGCCCTCGCTATAGCAACTCTCTGCCGTTGTCCTCCGGAAAGCTCGTTGGGTTTATGCCTCATTCTCTCGGCAAGACCTACTTTCTCAAGAGCCTCGCTTGCCCTTTTGTGCCTTTCTCTCATAGAAACCCCACTGTAAGCCATTGGAAGCTCAACATTCTCAATAGCTGAAAGCTTAGGCAAAAGATTAAAAGTCTGAAAAACAAATCCTATCTTCTTATTCCTTATCTCGGCGAGCCCTGTGTCTTTAAGCTTTGAGACATCTATTCCGTCAAGAGTAAACGTACCGTCCGTAGGCTGGTCAAGACATCCCAAAACATTCATCATAGTCGATTTCCCCGAACCCGATGAACCCATAATAGAAACAAACTCACCCTCTTGGACACTTAGAGAAACCCCGTCTAATGCTTTTACCTGAAGCGCTCCCTGAGTA
>CANOGI010000025.1 GCA_947565475.1 uncultured Eubacteriaceae bacterium | reverse complement strand
AGGCCAGCCGTTATTATTGGAGTGCCAGTTGGGTTTGTAAATGTTATCGAGGCAAAAGACCTTATTTTAAAAGGAGATATTCCTTATATCGTTTCCAAAGGAAACAAAGGGGGAAGCAATGTCGCCGCCGCTATAGTAAACGCTCTTATATATAAAATAAAAAGGTAAGTGTCTTTATGTATTTTGGTGAATTTCAGCCGCCAAATGTATAGCGTTAGGAAAACTATATTAATGATAATTTTTATTATTTGTTAAAAGTAATTTTTTAAGTGAGTAAAGTGAATGATTAAAAGGTATTTCGAGTTTAAAAAAACGAAATTTTTAGTTTGTATATTTTTAAGGGAAAATAAGTATGAATAATTATTACATAGAAAAAAGGCTCAAAACCGAGAAAATAAAATATATATTGGTTTTAGCTACGCTTTTAACAACGCTTGTTATAGTTGGACTTGTGAGTGTTTGTATGGGAGCGATGGATATTGAGGTTTCTGATGTTTTCAAAGTCATAATTGGTAAGATTTTTGGAGCGGAGCCAGATGTGGCGGAAAATATTTTATCCGTTATATGGAATATAAGATTTCCGAGAATAATATGCTCGTGCTTTATAGGAATGGGTTTAGCTGTTTCAGGAGCGATTTTTCAGTCTATACTTCAAAATCCCCTTGCTGACCCTTATACAATAGGAATATCCACGGGAGCGAGTTTTGGAGCGTCGGCGGCGATTACTGTAAATTTAATTTTTGGAGTTTACTTTCCTACTGTTTCGGCGGCGCTTATAGGCGCGTTTATTACGCTTTTTATTGTGATTTTAATTGCCAGAAAAGGAAGAAGTTTTGACAGTTCCAATATTGTTATAGCTGGAATTATAGTAAGTTCCATTCTTTCGTCGGGAGTAGGCTTTATGAAAATACTTGCGGGGGAAAATGTGGGGGCGATTGTGTTTTGGATTATGGGAAGTTTATCCGCCAAAGGATGGAATGATGTTATAATCGTAGTTCCTATATGTATTATATTAACGATAGCCTCGGTGTTTTTCGCTAAACAGCTTGATATTATGGCGTTAGGAGATGAAACGGCGGGCTCTCTCGGAGTTAATGTAAACAGAGCGAGGTTTTTATACTTAACGGCGGGGTCTGTTATTACAGCCGTGTGTGTGTCTGTATGCGGTGTTATTGGATTTGTCGGGCTTATTGTTCCGCATTTGATAAGGTTTTGGGTTACCGCCAGAAACAGAGCGCTCATTCCTTTATCAGCCTTGTTTGGAGCTCTTTTACTTATGACAGCTGATACTTTCGCTTGTCTTTTTTCCTGGGGTGATATTCCTGTTGTAATCTTAACGACTCTTATAGGGGGACCTTTCTTTATATTTATTTTTGTGAGAAAACGGAGAGGAAGATAATGGAAACTGTTCTGAGAGTTGAGAATTTATTTTTTGGGTATAAGAAAGAACCTTTTTTGAGAAATATTTGCTTTGAGGCAAAAAAAGGAGAGATGATTTCTGTTATCGGCGAGAATGGAAGCGGAAAATCAACTTTAATTAAAGTTATAAGCGGAAATTTAAAGGGCTATGGCGGGAGAGTAATTTATAACGGTAAGAATTTAAATCAAATAGGTTATTTGGAAAGAGCGAGAGAAATTTCTGTGTTATATCAAAATAGTGAGTGCGATTTTCCATTTTCATGTTTTGATGTTGTGTCTATGGGCCTTTATCCCCATAAAGGAAATTTAAACGGACTTAATAAAGATGATATTGATTTTATAAAAAGTATTATGGAACTGACGGAAACGATTGAATACTCTCATAAGAGTATAAATTCAGTAAGCGGGGGAGAAAGGCAGAAAGTTCTTATTGCCAGAGCTTTATTGCAGAGGCCGAAACTTTTGTTTCTTGACGAGGCGACAAGCGGTCTTGATATATCCTCAAGAATAAAAATGACGGAGATTATTTTAAAAGAATGCGAAAACAACGGAGTTACAGTGATAAATATATCCCATGATATTAATTTGGCTTTTGATAAAAGCGATAAAATTTTAGCTTTAAAAAACGGTGAGGTATACTCCTTTGGGAGACCGAAGGATTTACTTAATAAAGACTTTTTCCGGGAAGTGTTTAATGTGGAGGTGAAAATAGATTTTGATAAAAAATACTTCCGTATAATTATATAGTAAAATTCATATGGCAAAGATTGTATTCTTAAAAATTATTAATACATAAAAAGGAGAAGATTCACTATGAGAAAAAGTATACGGATATATTTAAAAATGGTTTTATTTGTTTTGTCTTTAATTTTATGCGGGTGTTCCGGCGGTGAAAACAGAGATATGGAAACAAGTTCTGAGAATTCGTTTGAAGAAGGCGGGGAGAGTGAGATTTCCAATATGAAAAACAATAATGACGAGAAAAAGGGCGATGTGGATAAAAAAGCCGTTTTGGTAGTAAGCTTTGGGACAAGCTATAATGAGTCAAGAGAAAAGACTATTGGTTCTATTGAGAAAAAAATAGCCGAGGCTTTCCCTGATTATGACCAAAGACGTGCTTTTACAAGCCAGACAATTATTGATAAAATAGCTAAAAGAGATAATGAGAAAATTGATAATGTAAAAGAGGCTATGGAAAAACTTATTGACGAGGGATACGGTTCTTTGATTGTTCAGCCAACTCACGTTATGAACGGAGAAGAATATGATGAGATGAAAGAAATCACAAAGCCTTTTGAGAAAAATTTTGTGTCAATTAAATATGGTAAACCTTTGCTTACGTCAGATGACGATTATAAAGACGTTATAGACGCTGTGGCTAAAGATATTCCGCAGCTTTCTGATAAAACTCACGCGGTGGTGTTTATGGGTCATGGAACCAATCATTTCGCGAACGCTACTTATTCCGCTCTTGATTACAGATTTAAAGCGGAGGAATATGAAAACGCTTTTGTTGGAACTGTTGAGGGGTATCCCGACCTTGAGAAAATAAAAAAAGACCTTGAGAACTTTAAACCCCAAAAAGTTACGCTTATTCCTCTTATGATTGTAGCCGGAGACCACGCCAATAATGATATGGCGGGAGATGAGGATGACAGCTGGAAAACTCAGCTTAAAAAAGAGGGTTACGAGGTTGAATGTGTACTTAAAGGCCTTGGAGAGTATCAGGGTATTCAGGATATGTTTGTCGCTCACTGTAAAAACGCTTTACAGTAAGCAAAATTTGAAAGAAGAAAAAAATCATTTTATTTGCCCGATAAGCGAATTGCTAACGAAATTCGCTTATCGGTTAGTAGCGCTTATGCGCCCATAAAATGTTTTTTGCACTCTTTAAGTTTGTTCACTATAAATGGGAATAGTGGTTGGGAATAAAATTTATGTTTATAAATTTTAATTATTGTGTATTTGAAAGGCTTGATGCTAATTAATGAAAAGTTTAAAATTTAATTTTATTATGTTATTAATTTTATTTGGTATATTCGGATTGTTTATAGGCTGTGACAGTTCAGGTGACAATATAAACAAAGAAATCTCAGGCGGGTCTTTAACGTCTAAAATTAGTTTTACCGATGACGACGGAAATGAGATTAATCTTGATAAGCCCGCTGAAAGGATAATTTCTTTGTATTCAGCTCATACTGAGAATTTATATTATATTGGGGCGGGGGAAAAGATTATCGGACGGCATAAAACATGTACTTATCCGCCGGACGCTGTTTTTGCGGAGGTTTTTGACTATAATGGGGATCCGGAAAAAGTTATTTCCGCTAATCCTGATTTGGTTATTATACGTCCCTTTATAAGAAAAAAAGCTCCTGATTTTGTCAAAGTTATTGAAAGCTCAGGAATAAAAGTTGTTTCACTCTATCCGGATAAATTTAATAAATTTGACGATTACATAAAAAAACTCGCTATGATTACAGGGACGGAGGAAAACGCCGAAAGACTTCTTTTGAAATTTCATAAAGAGTTAGACGATATAAAAAGTATCACTTCAGAAATTTCTCCCAAACAGACACTTTTCTTTGAGTCTACGGAAACAAACGTAAGAACGGTTACCTCTGACTCAATGGCTGGTATTGCTATTGAAACCGCCGGAGGAATAAATATCGCCAAAGACGCCGAGCCTTTGGAGGAGGGCAGTTCTATCGCTGATTTCGGTGAAGAAAAGGTTCTTATGAACGCTGATAAAATTGATGTGTATATTTCTCAAAGAGGGTCAATGAATAGTGGGGCAAGCAAACAGGGAATATCGGAAAGAGCGGGTTTTAATATTATAAAAGCCCTTAAAAACGGACGTTTTTTTACTATAAATGAGAAAATTATTTCCTCTCCGACTTTCAGGTACACGAAAGGTGTCAGAGAAATCGCCAGATATCTTTATCCAGAGGTTATGAATGACCTTTCAGAATATAAAAATGATAATATCGCCACAAGGAGAGATTTCGCAAATATAATTTTCAGATATAAAAATATTCCTTTATTTGTCCCGAGTTCCTCTTCTTATTATGAGACAGAAAAAAAGGGGCATACATTTGGGCTCTTTAGTGATATAAACTGGAATGATAATGATTTTGACGCTATTGAGACAAGTGTTTTGGCGGGGTATGTTGAAGGCGTTAAGGACAATGGAAAAGAATACTTTTATCCCGGCAATAATGTGACCAGGGACGAATTAGCGCAGACCGTTTTTGTTATGGGGGATTTTTCCTCAAAAAATAAAGAAGTGGAAATACAGGATATAGAAGACAGCCAACATAAAAATATTGTGAGAATACTTGTTGAGAACGGTGTTTTTGAGCTTAAGGACGGTAAATTTGAGCCTGACAGAAAAGTCAGTTGTATGGAAATAATAAAAGCTTTTGAGAAAATTGATATAGGACGGCAAGTATGGTAAAATATTAGGAAAGTTGTTTGGCAACTTTTAAAAAGGTGTTTAACTAACAGCTAACCAATAAAAGAATAAAGGTAACGGATGAATAAATTTTAATAAGTTTAATATATTAAAGAATTCTTTTGTTGGTTAGCGTTAAAAAAGTATTTGACTATATAATAAATATTGAAGCGTTAAAATATTTAAAGGGTGCTTTATAATAGTTATATTGAGGTGTGATTTCATTATGAGAAAAATTATTTTATCATTATTTATTGTTTTATTGAGTTTTTCGCTCTATACTACTGTATTCGCCGAAAATGAGGATATTTGTGTTGAGCGTACAAAAACTGCGATAAATAAAATGACGGAGTTTACGAAAGAACTTAATACATTTACAGACAGTATTATAAAAAGCGGAAAAGCGACAGAGGAACAGAAAAAAGTTTATGATAAAAAAACGGCGGATTTTGAGAACTATTTGAGAAATGACGAATATATAGTATATAGTTACTACCATCCTAATTATCCAACCGGTGAATATGATTATTATGTAAATTATAGCATGCGGGATACGGGAGTTGACATAGGGAAATGGGATGAGAATATTTTATTGTCCCGTTATACAAAGGATTATGAGAAAGCTCTTAGACGATATAGAATAAATATAATTCTTTATAAAAATGGCTATAGAAATCTCGCGGCTTATCTCGCTAATTATACAAAGTTTCCAAATGGCGTATACTCTCTTGACGATATGAAAGTGACAAAGGTAAGCGATTCTTATGTTGAGCTTGATTTAACACACGCTGATTATATTATTTCTCAGGGCGGTGAGGACACTTATGGATATGGTTCTATAAAGATTGTATCTCCGAGTGGAAATACTTATTTTTTTACTGGATATAACCCTTTGGGTGATTGGAACGGTTATTTTGTACCTACAGGGAGAGGGCTTAAACTTAACTGTGAGTATAACGGAAGAAAGGAATTTCTTTTAAATACAGAAAATAAAACTAAGCTGGTCGATTATGAGGCTATATCTTTGAATGACGTGTTTTTTAATAAATATCTTAAACAAAGCAAAGTAAACTGGGCATATAAGGGGATTAAATTTAACGGCGACGGCAAGGGGAATTATTATATAAAAATACCAAAAGGAACATCTAATGATACAGACAGGACAAAAAATATATCCGATAGCTACTATGAGAATGGAAGCGGAGACAGTGGTTTATGGGACGTTTTATCGGAGGACGGGGGAAAATATGAGTATTATTGGAAAACGGGAGGCGATATTTTGTCTTATGAGATAGGGGTCAATCTTGAGCGAACGATAACTTATAAAGATAAGGTAATACATATAGACAGGTATTAAGAATAATTATAGGCGTATTTTTTAGAAGGAGAAAATATGGAAAGCGAATACGGTTTTACAACGGGTACTTGTGCCGCTATCGCCGCGAAAGCTGCCGCCCGAATGATTTTTGAGGGAAAAGCCATTTTGAGGGAATCGGTTGTCACGCCGAAAGGGTTTATTGTTGAAACTGAGATTTTTGAGCCGAAAACAGAAAAGAGCATTGCGAGCTGTGCCGTAAGAAAATATTCCGGCGATGACCCCGATGTCACAAATGGGCTTATGATTTTCGCTTGTGTAAAGCTTAGTGAGAAAAAAACTATTACAGTAGATGGCGGAAAGGGCGTAGGGAGAGTTACTAAAAGGGGGCTTTCTCAAAATATCGGCGACGCCGCTATAAATAAAACTCCTAAAAAAATGATTGTTGAAAATGTTTTGTCAGTATTTGAAAAATACAGCTATGAGGGTGGAGCGGAGATTATTATAAGTGTGCCGGACGGAGAAAAAGTTGCGGAAAAAACTTTTAACCCCCGTCTTGGAATTATCGGTGGTATATCCATTTTAGGAACAAGCGGAATTGTCGAGCCTATGAGCCAACAGGCTGTTATTGATACTATAAAAGCTGAAATTAGCGTTAAAAAAGAAAACGACGGAAATTATATTATGATTGCCCCGGGAAATTATGGGATTGATTTTATTAAAAAAAGTTTTGACGTGGATTTAAATAAGGCTGTTAAATGCGGAAATTTTATTGGAGAGGCTCTTTTATTTTCAAAAGAAAAGGGATTTAAGGGAATTTTTCTTATTGGTCATATAGGCAAATTTATTAAGCTTGCCGGAGGAATAATGAATACTCACAGTTTAAACGCTGACGGCAGAATGGAAATTTTAGCGGCCAATACGGCTTTAGTGTGCGACGATTTGAATGTTGTTAGAAAAATTATGGAATGCGCCACTACAGATGACGCTGTTAAGATTATAGACGCCGCAGGGGTGCTGGAGAAAGTTATGGGAAGAATTATAAAAAAAGCTCTTTTTTATACAAATAATAAATTGGGGTGCGATATTGAAGTCGGTATTGTTATGTTTTCAAATATTTATGGTATACTTGGAAAAAGTGACAATGTGTGTGATATGTTAAAATATTTCAGGTGATGACCTATTTAACCGACAGAGGAAATCCATTGCTTCTTAAATGGGGGAACTTATTCTTGTATTCAGGGGGGTGTAAACTTACTCTGAATATAAAGGCTAATGCTTTCACTGTCGGTTACGAGAATTTTTGTTATACAAGAGAGTAGTCTTGACTTTATTTAGAATGATTTTGTAATGGAGAGTGTTTTTTTGAAAGTTTATATTATTGGCGCAGGGGTTGGAAACGATGAGCTTTTTACATACGCTGCTAAGAAAGCTATTGAAGCTTCGGACATAATAATAGGCTCAAAGAGAATAACCGAGAATGTTAGTGAAAATAAGGAGATTTTTAATTCTTATAAACCTTTGGAGATTTATGAGTATATAAAAACCAAAAGGTTTAAAAACGTGGCTGTTTTATTGTCCGGTGACGTGGGTTTTTACAGCGGAGCCAAAGGTCTTGTTAATTTATTAAAAGAATATGAAATTGAGCTTATACCCGGAATATCATCAGCGGTTTATTTTTGTGCCAGACTTAAAATGCCATGGGAAGATATTAAACTTCTAAGCGCTCATGGAAAAAAAGCGAACATTATAGGATATATAAGAAAATATAAAAAAGTTTTTGTTCTTTTAAGCGGTAAAGATGATATTAAAAATCTTTGTGATAAGCTTTGCTTTTATAATATGGGGTATGTTGTTTTAAATATAGGACAAAGGCTTTCTTATAACGATGAGAAAATTATAACAGCCAAAGCGGAGGATATTAAAAATTTTGATTTTGACGATTTGTCGATAATTTTGGCGGAAAACCAAAAACCTTATGACATTTTTGCGGATTATATAGCAGATGAGGAATTTATAAGAGACGGTGTTCCCATGACAAAAAGCGAGGTTAGGACATTAAGCGTAGCGAAACTTGAGCTTTCTTCGGACTCTGTTTTATATGATATAGGCGCGGGGACAGGTTCTGTTTCAGTTGCCGCCGCGCTTAAAATTATTGACGGAGAGGTATACGCTATTGAAAAAAATGAAAACGCTATAAAACTTATAGAAAAAAATAAGCGGAAATTCGCCGCTGATAATATTGTTGTTGTGAAGGGGGACGCTCCGTCGGCTTTTGAGGATTTGCCGAAGCCCACACATATTTTTATAGGCGGGAGTTCAGGAAACATACAAAAGATTATTGAAGCGGCTCTTAAAAAAAATTCTCGCGTTAAAATTGTTATAAACGCTGTTTCTTTAAATACTGTAGCTGAAATTATTAACATTTTAAAAGAAAAAAATTTTAAGTATGAAATTGTATGTATAAATATCTCAAAAAACAAAAGTATCGGCGGACATGAACTTATGACAGGTCAAAATCCTATATATATTTTTAAGGCGGAGCTAAGTACGGCGTATCTTAACTAATTATACATATGATTTGACGGTATAAACTTTTGCGGTGGTTAGCAAGGGTTTTATGGCGGAACAATAAAATGATTATTTTATGCAATTAGATTTTATTAGAGTTTATCTGTTTGTTTTTTTATTGTTTCGCATAGATTATGAGAAACGGAGGGAATTTATGACGGTCAAAATCCCGAGAATTATGATAAGCGCTTTAAACAGCGGTGGGGGGAAAACAACTGTAACGTGCGGAATATTAAAAGCTTTGAAAAATAGAGGAATTAATGTTTCCGCCTATAAATGCGGACCTGATTACATAGACCCTATGTTTCATAAAAATGTTTTGGAAATCGACTCCAAAAATCTTGACAGTTTTTTTTGTGATGAGAATTTACTGAAATCACTTTTTTATAAACATGGGAAAAACAGCGATATATCTGTTATTGAGGGAGTTATGGGATATTATGACGGTATTTCTATGGATAGTTTTCAAGCGAGCTCTTATGATGTGGCGAGAATTTTAAAAATTCCTGTTGTTATTGTTATAAATGGAAAAGGTATGGCTTTGACAGCGGCTTCTGTCATAAAAGGAATTGTTGATTTTAAAAAGGACAGTAATATAAAAGGAGTTATTTTAAATAATGTATCAAAAAACTCATACATACTTCTTAAAGACGTTATTGAAAAAAATACGGGAGTCGATGTTATAGGATATTTACCTTATGACGAGGAATATTTTTTCGAGAGCAGGCATTTGGGGCTTGTAAACCCTGATGATTTAAGAGATATGACTCAAAAAACAGAAAAGCTTGGGAAAACGGCGGAAGAGTGTATTGATATTGAAAAGATTATTCGTATTTCGGAAAATACTTGCCCTATTGGTTTTGAGAAAATTTTTGAGAAGCGTGATTTTGGAAACTTCGTTAAAATAGGTGTCGCTTTTGACAGAGCTTTTTGTTTTTATTATAAAGATAACATTGAGCTTCTTGAAAGACTTGGCTGTGAGATTGTTTATTTTAGCCCTATTGTGGATGAAAAGCTTCCCGACGGAATTTCAGGAGTTATATTTGGAGGCGGATATCCTGAACTTTATCTTGAGGAACTAAATAAAAACGTTAAAATGCGATTGGATATAAAAACGAATATTGAAAATGGTATGCCGTGTCTTGCTGAGTGCGGAGGGTTTATGTATTTGCACAAAACGATTAAAAACAAAGAAAATAAAAGCTATGAAATGGTCGGGGTTATTGACGGGGAAGCTTTTTTTGTTGGAAAGCTTGCGCGGTTTGGATATATTGAGTTAATTTCAAAAGAGGATTGTTTCATTATTAAAAAAGGTGAGAAAATAAAGGCTCAAGAGTTTCATTATTGGGATAGCTCAGATAACGGCGACTTATTTTTAGCTAAAAAACCGGCGGGAAAAAGAGAATGGGAATGTGTGAAATTTTATAAAAATGTTATTTGTGGATTCCCTCATATTTTTTATCAAAGTAATGTTCATTTTGCTGAAAAATTTGTGGAAAAGTGCGGAGAGTGGAGAATTCAATGATTTTAATAACGGGAGGAAGCGGAAGCGGTAAAAGTGAGTACGCTGAGAAAATAGCTTTAAGTTTTAGAGAAAAGTTTTCTTTTAAGAATATGATTTATATAGCGACAATGTTTCCCGAGGGCGGCGAGGCGCTGGAAAAAATAGAAAGACACAGGGAAATGAGAAGGGGAAAAGGGTTTTTGACAAAAGAATGTTATAAAACAGAGGACATTGTAAAAATAAGCTATTCGGATATATCAGAAGAAAGTGTTGTTCTTCTTGAGTGTATGTCAAATCTTTTAGCGAATGAGATTTTTTTGTTTAAAAATAAAAACGCCTATGATGATATAATTAAAGCGATGAAAGTTGTGTCAGAAAAAAGCGGTGGTTTTATTATTGTTACAAACGATGTGTTTTCTGACGGGATAGAGTATGACAAAGAAACTTTAAAATATATAAAATGTCTCGCTGAGATAAATCGTATTTTAGCGTATTTGGCGGAAGATGTTGTTGAGGTTGTATGCGGTATTCCGGTTTATATGGTCAAACAATTTGAAAAGGAACAAAATAAGATTATATAAAAATTATTTTTAGCTGTCTGTTATAGATAGTATAACGGTCTATAAAACTTGACCATATTGATGATTTCATGAGGGAGGATTTTTATGCTTGTAAGGGCTTTATTTATCGCTTTTTCAATGTATAGCAGAATACCTGTTCCTAAAACGGAGTGGAACGAGAGCGATATGAGATATGTTTTTTGTTTTTTCCCTTTTATTGGTGTTATTATTGGTGCGATTGTCTGGGTTTTAGGAAATTTTTTAATAAATATTCGGTGCGGTAACTTACTTTTTGGATGTGTAATGTCTGTAGTACCGGTTTTTATAACAGGCGGGATTCATCTTGACGGCTTTTTAGATACTTTAGATGGTATAAACTCTTATGGAGATAAAGAAAAAAAGCTTGAGATTTTAAAAGACCCTAATTCAGGCGCTTTCGCTATAATTGGGGGAATAGTTTATTTTATTTTATCCGTTGGGTTTTGGAGCGAGATTCGTATAAAAGAGCTTAGTGTTATACCTTTTGGCTATGTTTTGTCAAGAGCTTTCTGCGCTATAGGCGCTGTTTTATTTCCACTTGCTAAAAAAACGGGGCTTGCCGCTGTTTTTGGAGCGGGAGCTGATAAATTTAAGGTAACTGTTACAATGATTATTTTTATTATTATTGATTTAATTTTAGCTGTATCAGTTGATTTTATCGGCGGGGTTTTTATGTTGGTGTCAGCGGGGTTATGTTTTTTATATCATTATTTTAACTGTGTTAAAAATTTCGGGGGAATTACAGGAGATTTATCCGGATATTTTTTGCAAATATGTGAGCTTGTTTTTATTATTGTTCTTGTTTTTAGGGGGCGTTTGATTTGATTCTTGTTATAGGAGGGGCCTTTCAAGGGAAGCACGAGTTTGTTGAAAATAAATTTGATGTTTCTAATGAGAAGATTTTTGATGATTTTCACGTTAAGATGAAAGAATATTTTTTAAACGGAGGAGATAGAGAGGAATTTTTGAGGAAAGTTTTTAATAATGGTTTTAAAGTTATTATAAGCGATGAGATAGGCTGTGGGATTGTTCCGATTGATAAATATGAGAGATTATGGAGGGAGGAGGTTGGACGAGGTTTATGCGAGGTCGCTAAAAGATGCGACGAGGTATGGCGTGTATTTTGCGGAATAGGTATCAGAATAAAGTAAATGTTCTTATAATGCTTTAACTGACAGAGGAAGTTCCCTGTTTTTTAAGCGGTGGTACTTACTCTTGTATTTAGGGTGGGTGCAAGCCAGGTCGTAAGGGCGACCAGCCTCACTCTGAATACAAAGGCGAGTACTTTCTCTGTTGGTTATGAGAATTTTTGTTATACAAAAACTCAAGTAGTCTTGACTAATTTATGTTGGAATCGCTATAAGGAATGGTTGTATGTTTATATATTCAATTTATGCTTGTTTTATAGGGTTTATACTTGATATGATTTTTGGCGACCCATATTTTTTCTTTCACCCTATACGAGTTATGGGAAAAATGATTCAAGTTTTAGAGAAAGTTTTCAGAGAAATATTCCCTCGTTCATCAAAAGGAGTTATAATCGCCGGAATTTTTTTTAATATTTCAGTATGCGCTGTTTCAGGGGGAACCGCTTTTATAATTATTTTGTGCGGATACAAATTAAATGTTTATTTTGGTATTGCTGTCGAGAGTGTGATTTGCTATTTTATGATAGCGGCTAAATCTTTAAAAAAGGAAAGTATGAAAGTATATAAAAAAATAATGTCAGGGGATATTTCAGGGGGAAGAAAGGCTCTTTCAATGATTGTAGGGAGAGATACGGAGAAGCTTGATGAAAAAGGGATTATTAAGGCGGCAGTCGAAACGGTGGCGGAAAATTTATCCGATGGGGTTATCGCTCCGATTTTTTATATGTTAATCGGCGGAGGAGTGTTAGGCGTTTTTTATAAGGCTGTTAATACTATGGATTCTATGGTTGGATATAAAAATGAGAGGTATTTTTTATTTGGAAAATTTTCAGCTAAATTTGATGATTTTATGAATTTTGTTCCATCGAGGCTTTCAGCTTTTATAATGATTTTAGCGAGTTTTATTTTGGGAAAAGATTATAAAAACGCTTTTAGGGTTTTTAAAAGAGACAGATTTAATCATTCAAGCCCCAATTCGGCGCAGACGGAGGCTGTATGTGCCGGCGCCTTAAATATACGGCTTTCGGGAGACGCTTTTTATTTTGGCAAATTATATAAAAAGCCTTTTATAGGAGATGATATAAAATCTGTAACGCCTCAGGACATTGTGGATATAAACGGGATTATGTACTTATCTTCTTTTATTATGATGTTTTTGTTTGGCGGGAGTGTTTTTATGGCTCATATTATTTTTGGAGGCGGTATGTATTGAGAAGATTTCACGGCGGGGATATATATTCTTTCAATAAAAATATTGTTGATTTTTCATCAAATATAAATCCTCTTGGAATTAAGGAGGAAATTATTTCCGAAATTATGAATAGTATTTATAATATCGGTGTATATCCAGATACAAAATGTAGTGAGCTGAGATACGCCATTTCCAAAAAAGAAGGCGTTGACAGTGATTTTATAGTATGCGGAAACGGAGCGGCGGAACTTATATTTAATATTGTTCTCGCCATAAAGCCTAAAACCGCTCTTTTTACCGCTCCGACTTTTTCTGAATATGAACATGCTGTTGATATTTTTTCCATGGATAAAAAGTATTATACGCTTAAAGAAAAAAATAATTTTGATGTTCGTGAGGATATTATTGATTACATTGACGTTGATACGGATATTGTTTTCGTTTGTAATCCAAATAACCCTACGGGAAGGCGAGTGAGAAAAGAGCTTATATTAAAGATTTTGAGAAAATGTGAAGAGGTTAACGCATTTGCCGTTATTGACGAGTGTTTTATGGACTTTGTATATGGTGGGGAGAAATACTCATCCATAAACTATATTAACGACTATGACAATTTTATCATACTTAAAGCTTTTACTAAAATGTACGCTTTGCCTGGACTAAGACTTGGATATGCTGTGTGTAAAAACAAAAGTGTTATTGAGAAGATTTATTTGTCAAGACAGCCGTGGAACGTTTCGTCCATAGCCCAAAAGGCGGGAACGGCGGCTTTGAGAGACGCCGATTTTACAAAAAAAACAGTTGAGTATATTTTATGTGAGAAAGAATATATTCAGAAAGAATTTAAAAGACTTGGCCTAAAGTATTTTAAATCAGACGCGAATTTTATTTTATTTAAAGCTGAAAGAGAATTTGACAAAAAAATTCTTGAACTGGGCTTTTTAATAAGAAACTGCGGAGACTACAGAGGTTTGAACGAGGAGTATTACAGAATAGCCGTAAAAAGCCATAATGATAATATAAATCTTATCAAAGCTATGGAAATATTGCTGAAAAAATTATAAAGGAGGCGTATAATGGTGGCGATGCCTATTATGATACAGGGAACGATGTCTAACGTTGGTAAAAGTATT
>CANOGI010000024.1 GCA_947565475.1 uncultured Eubacteriaceae bacterium | reverse complement strand
ATAACAGCAAAACGTAGTTTTGCTCAGAAGTTTTTGTCAAACTTTTTTCAATAGGTGCCGACCGCATTTCTTTGCGGCACCTATTGGAAAAAAGAAGCAAAAAACTTTTACGAAAAACTTTGTTTTTCAAGATTCGGCAAAGCGAAAGTTTTGCGTTATAAAGTTTAGGTCAAGCCTTTTCAAAGGCCCTCTGAGTGTGGAACAGCGTCCCACGGTTTTAATCTTTTAAGTTGGTGAGAATGGGGCAAAGTCTTATATGCTTAGGAGTCTATGCCAACTGATACTAACGTAGTAAAAAAGATTTTAAGCTACCTAATTTGTTAATTTTTCAAGTTGATTGACTATAGTATAAGATGTTTTTATTGTATATTATATATTATTTAAAAAATGCCTTATTAATTCAAAAGTTTTTTATAAAAACTTTTATTTTGTGGTATAATTAAATTTATAATTATTTTTCGGAGGGATTTTTATGATTGTTCGTTTGCAGAAATATTTGGCGGAAGCGGGAATCGCCTCAAGAAGAAAGTCGGAGGAGCTTATTTTAAACGGCAGGGTTTCGGTAAACGGGGAAGCTGTTTTAAAATTGGGCGCTAAAGTTGACGATGAAAAAGACGTTATTGAGCTTGACGGGCAGAGGGTCGTTAAAAACAAAAAATATATTTACGTTATTTTTAATAAGCCCGAGGGATGTGTTTCAACAGTTAAAGACCAGTTTGACAGGAAAACCGTTTTAAGCTATCTTAAAGACATAAAAGAGAGAATTTATCCCGTGGGCCGTCTTGATTATGATACATCAGGGCTTTTGATACTCACAAACGACGGGGAGCTTACATATACTCTTACTCATCCAAAACACAATGTTCCAAAGACTTATATAGCCACTGTTGATAAAGTCCCGCCGAAAGACGCCGTTATTAAATTTAAAAACGGGATTGTGATAGACGGGTATAAGACAGCGCCGGCGGCTCTTAAAATTATTAAAAAATACGATAGAGGGGCGGTTCTTAAAATAATTATCCACGAGGGAAGAAACAGGCAGGTAAGAAAAATGTGTGCTTCTATTGGGTGCGAGGTTTTGCGCCTTAAAAGAGTCGCTATTGGGAATATAAAGATTGATGGGCTGAAAAAAGAGGAATACAGATTTTTAAGAGAAGACGAGATAAAATATTTAAAGGGATTATAGTGATTAGTGAAATTTTTTGCGTGAAATTGTGTTTCGCCGGTATTTTTTTATAGAGTTTAATTTCCGCTGTTGGTTACGAGAATTTTTGTTATACAAAAATTCGAGTATAGTGAAAGAACTTGAATAAAGGTAAAAAAATATTTTACGTCCGCTTGCGGCAAAAGTCGGTCGGCGAATTGCGAAGCACTTTGCGGACTTTTGAGTAAAATAAGTTTTTTTACTTCTTTTTAAATTGTTTCACTTATAGTATTAACCATATCAGATTTATTGAAATTTTTCAAGTTGTTTGATTATAATTATTTTATTGGTTTTTGACAGTTTATGAAAAATCTTTAAAAAAATATTTAACGTATAAAAATTGATTAAATCGGGAAGAATTATTTTTGTGAAAGATTGTTTTTTCACAATACCGGTATTAATCAGGAAGTGACTGTTATGCGTTTTTTTTACAGCGTATTTCAATTATTTAAATTGAAAAAGTTTTATATATGTATTTTCGCTGTGATTTTTTCCTTTATTTTAGGGAAAAACGTTCTTGATTTTGTAATGTTTCCAAGCGAGCTTCATTTAATAGCGGGAAAAGAGCATAGTTTTGAGTTTAACGTTCCTGTGGCGGCGACAATATCAGCCGACGGCGGGGCGAGCGTCAATATAAATAACAAAAGGCTTACGGAGCCTGTTTCAGTGACTTTAGACAAGCCCTTATACGTTTGGTCTGACAGCGAGTGCACTATGGATATGCGTCTTTCTTTTATGGGCATTCCAATGAAAGACGTCAAAGTATCCGTGCTTCCGCATTTAAAGGTAATTCCGTGCGGAAGAACTGTCGGAGTAAAAATAGAAACCGATGGTATTATGGTTTTGGGCCTCGGAGAAGTTGAAGATTTATCAGGGGAGGACTATGCCCCGTGCGGAGGCAAAATTTATCCGGGAGATATTTTGCTTAGAGCCAACGACATTGAGCTTAAAAATAAAGAAACTCTTATTGACGTTGTTGAGAACTCAGCGGGTACAGTGCGTTTTGACGGAATGAGAGGTCAAAAAAGTTTTTCCGCCGATATTTTGCCCGTTTACGACGGTCAGTCGGGGAAACGCAAAATAGGCGTATGGGTGAGAGACAGTACCCAGGGCATCGGAACCGTGACTTATGTGGATAAAAACACAGGTAAATTCGCCGCTCTCGGACACGGCATAACAGATGTTGACACAAAGCAGATTATGAAGGTTAAAACTGGGGATATTATAAACTCATCTGTATCGGCGGTTAAAAAAGGAGAAGCGGGAACGCCCGGAGAGCTTTTGGGAGACATCAGCGAGGGAGAAGTAATAGGAAAAGTGTTTGAGAACAACGAACACGGAATTTTTGGGGTATGCGACAAAAACTTTTTTACGGGAGAAGAAATTCCAATCGCTCTGCAAAATGAGGTTGTAGAGGGAAAAGCCTATATAATGGCTAACATCGATGGGAAAAATGTTGAGAAGTTTGAGGTTAATATAGACAGTGTAAACAGATATAACACAGACAACTCAAAAGGTATGGTTATTGAGATTACAGATAAAAAGCTTATATCAAAAACTAACGGAATTGTTCAGGGAATGAGCGGAAGCCCCATTATTCAGAACGGGAAGCTTATCGGAGCGGTAACTCACGTGTTTGTGAGAAACCCTTTGAAAGGCTATGGAATTTTTATTGAGAATATGCTTGGATAAAAATTGAAAGCGTCTTTCTCGGCGTATAAATATTACGCTGAGAAGGACGCTTATTTTCAAGTAGATTAACTATTATAGTATTTAGCCGTGGTTTATGGAATTTCCTTTATTTCACAATCAAAATGAAGATAGCACTCAAACAATCTGCCCCACGGAAAGTTATATTCGGAAAGGCTGAATTTGTCGGCGGAGTAAAACTTATCTTTAACGGCGTGTTTACCACCGTTAAAAGCGGAAATAACTTCCTCGGAACCTATAACTGGAAGCAATTTATCACTTTTTAAAGTATCCTCGTATACAGGGACAAATTTTTCGTTTGTAAGCGCCCGTTTTCCTTTTAGGGTGTAAAAACCGTCCTCGGCGCAGTGTATGGCGAGTATGTTGAGGTGATTTTTTAAAAATGTCTCATTGTCCGTACAGTTTTCTCTCATAATCCCGAATACCTGAGCGTGAGCCACTCCTAATCCTATGGCGTTGGCGTTTGTGTTCCAGGCGCTGTAGCAGGCGAGTTCGTTTATGCCTAATTTTCCATTCTTTTCTTTAGAATTTTTTAAAAGTGTCAGAAAGACAGTGTTTTTACCGCTTGCCGATACATCAGGGGAGAAAATCTCAATAAGTCCTACGGCTTTTCCTTTATTTTTGCTTTCTTCCATATCTTTTATAATTGTTTCGGCGGAGATTTTTTTGTTGCTGTAGTCATATACATATAAATCTATTTTTCCGTCTGTTTTTTTCTTTCCAGCTGAAACAAAATTTATGTCGTTTTTAACGAGAGAATTTATTTTTAAAACATCAAACTCTCCGACAGACCCGCTCTCGCTTGTACTTATAACGTTGAATACAGAAGTTGTATTTTTTCTTTTCGCTAAATCTCTCGCGTAAATAAGCTGAGGAATCTCATCTGTCCCGAATATGAAATTAATGTTCTCGGATTTTCCTTTAAGAGCGTCGGACGCCTCATAAATACCTCTTGAGTCTTTAAGGAGCTTATAAATACATCGGGGACCTTTTGTTATATAATTTCTCGCGAAGCTGAATTTTATCGGCGCGCCGTTTTCTTTGGGAATCCAGTCCGCTCCTTTTCCGTTGAAATAAGTAATGAAATCAGGAATCTGAAAGTCATCATTGCTTACTATGATTTCATCGATTTTACCTTTTTCCTGCATTTTCATAAGTCTTGAGAATATTTCGGAAACAGAGGAAAAAGGCATTACGTATTTTGATAAATAGGTTTTATACGGCTCATAAGCTCTGTAAACGCTGTTAAAATGTTTTATGAAATCTTTTTCCCATGAGGTGAGGGAAGCTTCGCCAAGCTCATTTTTTTTATTCTCGACATAGCTCCATTCCATTATTAGCTGAGTGGGCGTTACTAAAGATAATTTTTGGCTTATATATTTTATATCCTCACTATTGGGGTTGTTTTTTATGTAATAATATCCAATTCCCCGATATTTTTTATTGTCTCTCCAGATGGTGTTCATTCTTGTCTCCGGCAGGGTTCTGGGCATAGACAGGTTTACGTAGTAAGAGGGTTTGTCATATTCCTCCGTTAGGTTCTCAAGCTCGTCAAGCGCCTCTTTAAAATCGCCGTAATTATCCCCTAAACGGCTTCCGACAAGTCCTCCCGTCATATATGACGATGTATTTATAATAACCGTGGTATTTTCGTCGTTAGCTGAGGATACTTGTTCTCTTATTTGTTTTCTTACTATATCGCTTTTCACAAATCTGCTGTAGTTCTCGTTTATGGGAAACATATCAAGAGTGTCTTTATCTGGGGCGAAAAAGTTTTCTCCGTTGATTTGAGACAGATTTTTAAGATAATCGAGGCTTACCGGTCTGCCGTCTATAGGGGCTGTTATAATATCGGCGAAAAGATTTATATTTTGTAAAGCGCACAGAATAAACGTCAAAAATAAAGCTAAAGTCTTTCGCCATATAAATATTTTTTTGCCTCTCATAATTTTTCCGTCTCCTTTTTTCTGTCATTCTCAACAAGATTTTTGATTTTCTCGAAAGATTCCTCGCTTATTACGTGTTCCATTTTACAAGCGTCTTTAGCCGCCGTTTCCTCGCTTACACCAATTGATATAAGATAATCGGTGAGAACAAGATGTTTTTCGTAAACTTTTTCAGCAAGTTTAAGACCTGTGTCGGTAAGCAGTATTTGATTTAGCCTGTCGACTTTTACATGTCCCGCTTCCTTTAAAACCGACATTGCCTTGCTTACGCTGGGTTTTGAGAAATTCAGCTCATTGGCTATATCAATGGCTCTTACAGAACCGTTTCTTTTTTTTAATATCAAAATTGTTTCAAGATAGTTTTCTCCTGATTCCTGAATTTTCATAAGGTAATTCCTCCCGCTTTTTAATAAAGGGATATTTCCGAAAATATCCCTGACAACCTGATTTCATAAATCTAAATATATAAACAGCGTTTAACGTTTAAAAACTTTCTGAGCGTATTCAACTGAAGCCAAAGCGTCTTTTCCATAAAAGTCGGCACCTATCTCATCGGCGTATTCCTGAGTGAGCACGGCGCCGCCTACCATAATTTTACAGTCTGGTTTAATCTCTTTAACCTCTTTTATTGTTTTTTCCATATTGACTACAGTGGTTGTCATAAGAGCGCTTAAACCGAGGAGCTTGATGTCCTCTTTAACGACTTTATCAACGATTACGGAAACGGGAACGTCTTTTCCGAGGTCGATAACATCAAAGCCGTAATTCTCTAAAAGCGCTTTTACTATGTTTTTACCGATGTCGTGTATATCCCCCTCTACTGTCGCTATAACTATTTTGCCTTTTTTCTCCTGAACGGTGCCGTTTTCGTTTAAAAACTCCTGAATAGCGGAAAAAGCGTTTTTAGCTGTTTCGGCGCTCATTATAAGCTGAGGAAGAAAATATTTTCCTTTATCATACGCCTCGCCGGTAATATCAAGCGCCGCCACGATATACTCGTTTATTATATCAACAGGTTTCATTCCCTCATCGTTTAAAAGCCTTTTTGTCTCCTCAAACGCCCCGTTTTTTACCCCTTTTACAATTAAGTCTTTTAAAGAGGGCTTTTCCGTATCTTTCGTGGGTAATACCACGCTTTGAGTCTGTTCGCCCTGTGACGCGATATATTCTGTACAGCCTTTATCTATTCCGTATAATATATTATACGCTAAAATGGTATCAATCATTGGCTTAGACAATGGATTTATAATACAGGCGTTAAGTCCGGACTGCAAGGCGAGAGCGAGAAAAGTCGTATTTACCAGCCCCCTGTTAGGAAGACCGAAAGAGATATTTGATACTCCCAAAACCGTTTTTACTTTAAGTTTATCACGGACAAGACTTAAAGCCCTTAGAGTTTCTCTTGACTCTTCCTGCTGGGCGCTTACAGTAAGGGTTAATGTGTCTATAATTATATTTTTTCTCGATATTCCGTACTCCTCAGCGGTTCTCACTATTTTCTCCGCTATTTTAAGACGCCCCTCGGCGGTTTTTGGGATGCCGTCCTTATCAATACACAACCCAACTACAACGCCCCCATATTTTTTCACGGCGGGGAATATTTTTTCCATAATCTCAGGTTTTCCGTTTACGGAGTTAATAAGGGCTTTGCCGTTATATATCCTAAGAGCTTCTTCAATAACCTCGGGGGTGGAACTGTCGATTTGAAGCGGAAGATTAACGGAGGCCTGAATTGTCTTAACCGCCGAGAGCATAGTTTCCTTTTCGTCTATCTCAGGAAGCCCCACGTTCACGTCAAGTATATCGGCGGAATTTTCCATTTGAGAGAGAGCCTCGTCAAGTATATAGCCCATATTGTTTTCTTTAAGAGCCTCTTTAAATTTCTTTTTGCCAGTGGGATTTATTCTCTCACCTATTATGACGGGTTTTTTATCTATTATAACATATTTTGAGTAAGAGCTTACAACTGTAAAATCTTTTTCCGTGACAGTGGGAGGCGTTATATCTTTACAGGCTTCCACTGTTTTTTGTATATGAAGCGGAGTGGTGCCGCAGCAGCCTCCTATAAGCCAGGCCCCTTCTTTCGCGAAATCTACCATATACTCGGCAAACTCATCGGGTGAAACATCATAGACCGTTTTGCCGTTCTCGATTTTTGGAAGACCGGCGTTTGGCTGTACGAGTACGGGCAGGGATGAACATTTTATAAGTTTGTCAAAAAGACCTTTTATTTGGACTGGACCGAGACCGCAGTTTATACCGAGGGCGTCAACACCAAGCCCCTCCAAAACCGCTGTCATAACAACTATATCAGCTCCTGTTAAGGCATATCCATTTTCATCAAAAGTCATTGTGCATATTACAGGCAGAGATGTGTTTTCTTTTATAGCGAGAATGGCGGCTTTTGCCTCGTAAGTGTCGGACATCGTCTCAAGAATCACGAGATTCGCGCCGGCTTTCTCACCCGCTATGGCGGAGCGTTTGAAAATTTCATAACACTCGTCAAACTCAAGGTCTCCCAAGGGTTTTAAAAGCTTGCCCACAGAACCCATATCCAGAGCCACAAATTTATTTTCTAACTCTAAAAGGGCGATCGCCTGTTTTACGTTATAGATTCCCGCGCTTATGATTTCTTCCACGTTGTCATACTTTGTTGAGTATGCTCCGAAAGTGTTGGCTGTTATAATATCGGCGCCCGCTTTTAAATATCGTATATGAATATCAATAACCGTTTCAGGGGAGGTTAAATTTAAAGTTTCAGGAAGCTCCCCCGTTTTAAGCCCGCTTTTTTGCAGCATTGAGCCCATAGCGCCGTCGAAAAACAATATCTTTTTTCCCAGTAATTCTTTTATATTCATTTTTTCAATCCTTTTGTTATTTATAATATAAGACTTTTTTGGAAACTGTTAAAGCGCCGTCTATATTGAGACAATAAAATAATTTAACGGTATGTTTTATTAAAAACCGCCGATTTGCTTTTTTATTGTTTTTCCATAGATAAAGTGCTTCCATTATTTTATTATAACTCCAAATCGCTAAAAAAGACAGGGTTTTTTATTATTTATTACAAAATTTTTATCTCGCCTCCTTTTGCTCCTTTTCAAGTGATTTGACTATATAGTTTGTTGTAATAAAGAATGATTTATTTTGGCGTTATCCTTGCAATAATCTTTTTAAAGTAATATAATAATTGAATATAATATTAATTTTAAATAAAAATATATTATAGTCGATAAACTTGAAAAGTGGCTAATGGATTTTTATTAACTTGTATAGATGGAGTGACTATCTATATAACGTATTTGTTTTTTGGTGTATTGACTATAGGGGGCGTTTACAGTCTATTAAGATTGCCTCGACGGATTTACTTGTGTATTATAGGAGAAAAACATTATGGACGATACTATTATAGTGATTATGGAGAAAAACGTGAAAACGGGATTTTTGGAAAAGGAATTGGCGAGCCTTACTCTCGCTGAGAATGAAAATTTGCTTGTGAACATTTTTGTTCAGGAGGAAAATGAGAAGCTTAAAACGCATTTAAAGGTTTCCACGGACAGAGATGTTTCCGACTGGGAATACGGCGCTGTTTTTGATTATTATGATACAGATGTTTTTAAAGACGCGGCGGAAAGCGTCGCGGAGGAAGAGGACTGCTATAACCCAACATGGGAGATAATTTTTGATTATACCGAGGATACAGATGAACTTGAGGAAAAAATAATAAAAATTTTAAATATTCATAAAAATGAGTTAAACGACGTTTATGAAACAATAAAGGATAAGGAAGATGAATATGATGAGGAAAAATAAAAGATATGTTACGGCGGCGGTTATCGGAATGATTTCTTTAAGTGTTTTTTCAGGCTGCGGAGAGGAAAGCGCGGATGAAACTACAAATGAAACAATTATAGAGACAGAGGCGGAAACCAATACCGAGTCACTGCCGTCATTTGAGGGGTCGGAAAGCCAGAGTCTGCCCGCTCCGTCAGACGAGCTTTACGAGAAAATAAAAAAGACCGCTATCGCCTGTGAGAGATACTACTCCAAAAAGAAAGCTGACAACGACTTTTTCTCATGGGCTGGTTTTCTATCATATTATGATGAGTCGGGAAAACTTACCGATGTGACTATAGACGATATTAAAAACTCAGGATATTTAAACAGCGGAAATACGGTTGATAATTCACTTGTTTTATATTTAAAGCCGACTGACGTTGACAAAGACTTTAAGAAAACTACCCTTGATATTTTCGCCGCTGTTAAGACTACCGAGGGTTATATTATAGGCGGGGTTGGCTTTGACGAAAAACTCATACCAGACGATGAATTCAGGGAAATGATACTTAAATATAATATAGACAAAGGCGCTGTCTCAAATCCTGAGACGGGCGGGGAGGTCTATAACTCCCTTATGGTCGCTATAGGGATTTTTAGGGGCGACACCTCTTTAGAAAAAAGCTATGTGCCTGAGTATATAGTAAGGTATGCCGCTAACAATGACCTTTACGCCGTGGTGATTTTATCCGGTAAGGACGATGTGACAAATACTACCGAATATCTTTTAAAAAAGGAAAACGATGGTTGGAAAGTTGTTGAGAAAGCTCTTGAAAACCAGGAAAACGTGAAGACGTATCTCAATTCGGCGTATACGGATTTTGATTTGAGCCTTCTTCCGCCGTACACTCTTTATATATACAGAAAAGAAGTCAGGACGACGGAGCATTATGAGAATGTTATAAACGCCCTTAAAGAGCAAAAAATCATAGACGCTTCTGATGAGATAACTTATTGTTGCGGAACTCAGCACGTACTTTATATGGAGCTGGCGTCAGGGAAAAAGCTCGCGGGGGGCGCTAAAAAAGACGGAAGTTTCAGCTGCAATTTTGTGAATACCTATGAGGAGGCTATTAAGGAACTTGGACGGTTTGTGGAGCCTGTACCGGCGTTTATATTAAAATATAATCACTGATACCAAACAGGGTTCCCGAAATTTATGGGATTTCAGCGCGCGACAGTAAGATATATTAGGTTTTATTAAACATTATAGTTATAATCAAATCACTTAAAAAACAAACAAGTTCGGTGGCTAAAAATCACTTTTGCTATGTTATCGTCAGTCGGCATAGGCTCCTAACTATGGCTCTCCTTCCCAGGACGCATGGGCGAGCAGTAAAGCGAAGCTTTACGACCAGCCTCCGCCTCGCGAAAATAATTTTTATCTCGCCTTCTTTTACTCTTTTTCAAGTGATTTGATTATAATAAACTATATGCCGTAACAGCATAGTTTCAAAAGAAGTCTAATAAAAAAGGTTTCGTGATTATCGTTTCACGAAACCTTTTAAGCGCCGGAAAAACCGGCTATATATAAAAACAGCGCTGTAGTTTATATATATATGTTTTTGGTTTTTGTCAATTACTTAATTTATTTGTTTTAAAGAAATGCTTGTAACAGATATTTGTTGAGAAAAGATTATTTGTTTACAGCTTCTGTAGCTCCGGCCTGTTTTTCGGAAATAGCTTTTGACCACTCGTCGAAACCTTCCATAACTTTGTCGTATGTCTGCTGTGATATTCCTGGAAGACTGCCGCCCCACATTTCCTCAGCGAGTTTAAATCCTTTTTCAACGGCGGCTTTCATTTCCTCAAGCTTTTCAGGGTCGTCTCCGGCGAGAGCTTTAGCGAAATCAAGAATTCTTCCCGCAGTCTGTTTAACTCCCCAGTAACCGTCCTCTGAAATATCCTGCTGAGCCTGAAGTCTTGTCGCGTCGTCAACCTCAAGATTAGAGAAGTAATCTTTAAGATTAGATGAAGGCATAGCCTTGAGGTATTTTCCGTACTGAGTTTTAAGCATACTGTTTAAAAGAGTCTGCATACTTTGAGCTTTAGCGCTTTCAGCGGCTTTAATAGCTTTTTGAGCCTCTGCTCTGTCATAAGAAGTATTTGTTGATGTGCCTTTTTCATAAGTGTCGTAATTAGTCTTTTTCTCAGATGCTGTTTCTTTTTTGTTAGTATCTTCCGCTGTCTTGGCTTTTGTTTCATAAGTTTGAACTGTTTTGTTATAATCGATAGAACTTACTGACATAACATTACCTCCTTAAAAAATAAACTGATGCCAAACGCCATATGTTTGTGGTATTTTTATAAAATGAAAATACGAATATTTTTGCCCAATCCTTTAAAAGGCGCTTAGCGTAAAATTTAACATTTTGCTTTACATAAAATATATCGGCTCTCTTCTTTGAAAAATTAACATAAAACAATAAAAAAATTTACATAATTTTTTAATTAAGCATTGCAATACATTAGAGTTTGTTTTATAATATATATAACAAAAACGGTAAGATGTATTTAAAGTTCATAATGTTTGCTAAATTTTATTATGGTTTGTGTTTTTTTTTGTGCGTTTCGCTGAGAGAGGCGTAAAAAGTCCATTTTTTTATTGGAGCCTACTTAAAAATTATGATTACAGCAATTCCGGTATAGAAAGAAAAAACATTTTATTCTATATTTTAGCGAAAGGCGTTTTGGTTTTTAAATGCCGATAGCGTTAAGAAATATTGAGTAAAATATTTTTTCTTTTCTCCATCTATTCTGGAATTGCTGTGGATTATTAAATTAAGCGAGCGAAGGGCTTAACCAACTGGGCGATTTTGCCCTTGTAGGGTATGAGTATTTTTTTGAAATGAAATATAAATTTTTTGGAAGTTTAAGGAGATATTCAAAGAACTATAAAAAAACAAAATATAAAGTTGTTTTATTTTTGTGTTTTTTAGTTTTAAGGCTTTCTGTAGGAGAGGCGTTTTTTTGAAAATTTTACCCTGTGTAAACAGGGCGTTTAAATTTTTTATCGGATTGATTCCGAAAAATATTAATTTTTATGAAAGAGGGGAAATAAAATGACAAATCAAAACGGTAAATCTTCTGGCGGCAAAATCGCGGCGGCTTTTATTATAACCGCGGTTTTATCGCTTATTCTTGGAGTTATTTCGGTTGTATTCTTAATTGCCGAGGGTGCCGGAATTTTGAGCGTTGTAATTGTCGGGGCGGTTTCAGCCGTACTTTTTCTGGTATCCATTGTTTTCGCCGTGATTGTTCCGAAAAGCGTATCTGGAAAAATCTCACGGCTTTCTGGAAAGATTTCCGATTTCTTAAACGGGAATTTAAATGTTTCTTTCAGAACGAACGATACATATGATATAGACATCGTCTCAAATAAAATTTCCGATGTTACGGAAGCTTTAAAGAATATTGTTTCTGATATTGAGGAGGTTTCCGGCAAGATTGAAAGAGGCGATATTTTGGTTAAGGTAAACGAGAGCGCTTATTCCGCTGATTTCAGAGGCGCCGCCGTAAATCTTAACAATATAATATCATCCCTTACAGAAGAGACGAACAGCGTTTTAAACGCTTTTAAGGCTTACTCATCAGGCTCTGGAGAGTGTTCTCTTAATTTTAAGGGAGAGAAAGCACTATATAACGACGTTGTAGCCGACTCAAAGTTTGACGGTGATTTTTTCGCTGATATTGACGAGGCTATTGTAGCTGCCTGCGACGGTGATTTCTCAAGGCGTATAGACGAGGAAAAATACAAAGGGGTATTAAAAGAATATGTTATCAAGACAAACGAGCTTTTGGATGCCGTTGATAAGCCCACAAGCGAGCTTTTGGACGTATTCTCGAGAATCGGTGGCTCAAATAATTTCGGTGATAATATAAAAGGAAATTATAAGGGTGTGTTTGAGGAAATAAAGCGTGAGGTAAATTCTTCTTTTGATTTGATTTCAAATTGCCTCCGAGAAATTATCCATGTGTTTACGGAAATATCGAAACAAAATCTTAAAATCTCTTTAAGCGGCAATTTTAAAGGCGATTTTAAGCCTATGAAAGATTATATTGATTTTTCTATCAATAATTTTAACGGTGTTATTATTGATATGGGAAAGACCGCTAAGAAGATTTCAGCGGAGTCGGCGAAAATTTCAGGTGAAAGCAATAATATCTCAAATAAGACGTCTTTACAGGCGAGCGCCGTGAACAGACTCAATATGGGAATCTCAAAAATCGCGGAGCAGTTTAACGAAAATCAAAAAAATATTATTGAGGCTAACAATCTCGCTATTCAAGCTAAAGAAAAAGCCTCTGTCGGAAATTCGCAAATGGACGATATGCTTTCAGCTATGAACGACATAAACGACGCTTCTAACAGTATCTCAAATATTATCAAAGTTATTGAGGATATAGCTTTTCAGACAAATATACTCGCTCTTAACGCCGCTGTTGAGGCCGCGAGAGCCGGAGAACACGGAAAAGGTTTCGCCGTTGTCGCCGATGAGGTAAGAACCCTCGCTTCAAGAAGTCAGCAGGCGGCTAAAGAAACTACCGAGCTTATTGAGAGTTCTATCGATAAAATTTCTGACGGGGCTAAAATCGCTCATAATACAGCGGAGTCTCTTGCCGATATAATTGAGAAATTCAACACAATCTCATCAATTATTGAAACGGCTTCTAAAATCTCAAGCGGGCAGGTGTCTGAGATTGACGCCTTAAAGGGTAGCATAGATGAGATAGATAATATTGTTAGAGATATATCATCAGCGAGCGAGTCTGTTTTAGCTTCCAATTCCCTTGAGAAGAGCGCTGGCGAGCTTATATCCTTGATTTCAGCTTTTAAACTTAAAACAAAAGAGGAAGTTGAGAGAAGCAAGCAAATGTTTAAGAAAGCGGAGGAAAAAAGAGCGGAGGCTGAAAAGAAAGCTTTTGACAAGCCCTCTCCTAAAAAAGAGCTTAAATATTCGGGAAAAGTTGATTTGTCACCGAAAAAAACTGTTTCTATAAAAGAAAATACTCAAACCCATTCTAAAGATAGAGATGACAACACTGTAGTGGAGAGAATATCACCAATGCCGTCTTCATCTGTGCCGGCGCCGAATATAAATTCTGAGGACGGTGTAAGACATATTCCTCATGGTTCTCCGTTAAATGATATAGTTGGAATCAATCCGCTTCAAGCGGCGTCTGTTCCGGGACGTTCTGCGGCTGTGGCAGATGATATACCGGTTATTGATTTTGATAAGACAAGAGATTTTGGTAAATATTAATTTTTATTGTATATCGTATTGATTATTACGCTCGCGGCGGGGTAAAAACAATATTTTACCGCCGCGAGCTATTTTTTAAGGAGTTTTGTTATGGAGTTAAGAAGTATATATTTCGCTAAAGTAAAGGAAAACGCTGTTATTCCGTCAAAGGAAAAGGAAAACGCCGGATTTGACATATATCCTTGTTTTGACGAGGAATATATAATTATAAGGCCGGGGGAAACGGTCCTTGTCCCTACGGGTATAGCCAGCGTTATACCCGAGGGGTATTATATCCAAATTCAGGAGAGGGGCTCAAGCGGGGGAAAAGGAATTAAATACAGCGCCGGCGTTATTGATTCAGGATATAGGGGGGAATGGTTTTTAGCTACGTCAAACGTTAATTTAAAACCGGTTATTATACTAAAGAGAAATATTGAGGATTTTGATTATTTGTCAAAGCAAATAATCAAAGAAGGCTATATTGTGTATCCTTACTCAAAGGCTTTGTTTCAGGGGATTATTCATTCTGTTCATAATGAGTTTGATACACAACAGATAAGTCTTGACTATCTTAAAATGTTTTAATCTGACAGAGCGGAAGGAAAACATGGAAGAAGAGGAAA
>CANOGI010000023.1 GCA_947565475.1 uncultured Eubacteriaceae bacterium | reverse complement strand
GTCCAAAACCGTAAAAATACCAAGTTTATTAAATTTTTTCTTTCTCTCCCCGCCCACGTTTTTAATAACGTCCACAGAATCATAAAGTTCCATAAACTCAGCCTTTCTAAAAGTAAACCACTTTTATAGCGAACAAAATTTAAAAGAAGTAAAAAAATCATTTTACTTGCGCGACCCGCGAATTGCTGGCACAATTCGTTTATCGTCCAGCAATGCTTACGCACCCGTAAAATATTTTTTTTACACTTTTTAAGTTTGTTCGCTATATTTCACAATTATTAAATCCCGCCGTCTGATTAAGAGTTTCTCTGTTAAATTTTAATCTGTACACTTAGTAATATTAATTTATCTTTAATTAACATGAAGTCCCTCGACAAAAACATTGACTTTATTTACGACAAGTCCCGTAAATTCCTCAACCCTGTATTTTACCCTTCCGATAATAAAATCAGCGACTTCCATAATTTTAGAACCATATTCCACAACTACGTGGACGTCAATATCAAGAGTATTTTCCTCAAACTTTATTTTAACTCCCCTTGATAGCTTATCATTTTTTAAAAGCTTAACAAGACCGTCTTTCATATTCCTTGCGGCAAGCCCCACAACTTTATCGCACTCATTTACGGCAACACCCGTTATATATACTACTATATCCTCCTGTATACTCACTGTCCCATATTTATTTTTAAACTCCAAAGACATACTATCACTCCCCGTGAAATAATTTAAAAAGCGTCTATAGCAATTTACAAAATTTTTAGAGTGAACCAATAAAATAATTACTCGATATATCAGGTTTATTAAAATTTCCCTGTTCATCATTTTACCAGCTCGCTGTAAATACCCTAAACATACGCTGTAATTAAGTTTTATTATAACATATCAACGCGTCTCCGGCAAGTAATTATAGTTAATCGGCTAAAAAAAGCGAAAGGAAAGTTGTTTTCACTTTCTCAAATTTGTCAGGTATAAATAAAAATAAAATGTAATAAACAAAATACCTTATTCATAAAATATTTTAAGAAAAATACCCGTATATAAATTAATTTTAAGGAAACGGCCGTTAATTCTTTTCAGTTATTAATCGGCGTTCTCTTAATTAAAAACAGGAGGTTAATTATGGAGAATTATGATATTTGCAAAAATATATCAGAAAGAACAAACGGCGATATATATATAGGCGTCGTAGGTCCTGTAAGAAGCGGAAAATCCACATTTATAAAAAGATTTATGGATTTGATGGTATTGCCGAATATATCCGACAGCCATGATAAAGAACGGGCGAAAGATGAGCTTCCTCAAAGCGCCGCCGGAAAAACAATAATGACGACAGAACCTAAATTTATACCAAATGAAGCTGTAGAACTCACAATAAATAATAATTTAAAATTTAAAATGCGTATGATAGACTGTGTAGGCTATCTTGTGGCGGGGGCGACGGGGCACCTTGACGGCGACAAACCTCGAATGGTAAACACCCCCTGGTCTGATAAAAAAATTCCTTTCGCCGAGGCGGCGGAGATTGGAACGAAAAAAGTAATCACAAATCACTCGACAATAGGTATTGTCGTAACCACAGACGGCTCAATAACGGATATTGAGAGAAGCTCGTACATAATCCCCGAACAAAGAGTAATAAATGAGTTAAAAGCTTTAAATAAGCCTTTCGTGGTTCTTTTAAACACAACAAAGCCCTACGCTAACGAGACAGAAGAATTAAAAAACAAAATGGCTGAGAAATATAAAGTCCCTGTAATAGCGGTAAATTGCGCTCAGTTAAAAACCGAGGACATAACGGACATTTTAGAAAAAGTCCTGTATGAGTTTCCCGTTCTTGAGATACATATAAACCTGCCCAAATGGATAGAAACATTAAATATAAATCACTGGCTTAAACAGCTGTTAATAAAATCGGCTAAAGAATTTTTAAAACAAATATCAAAATTAAGGGAAATAGGGGACTCGCTCTCAATATTCTCAGAAAACGAGCATATAAAGAAAAGTTATGTTGAGGCGATAAACCCCGGAGAGGGAACAGCGAGTATAGAAATTTCCGTAAACGACAGCTTGTTTTATAATGTATTAAGTGAAACTACAGGGCTTGATATAGACGGGGATTACAAATTAATCTCGACTATTAAAATTCTTGCCGACGCGAAAAAAGAATATGATAAAGTAAAATACGCCCTTGAGGAAGTAAAGACAAAAGGTTACGGAGTAGTTACGCCTCTTTTGGAGGAAATGCAGCTTGAAAAGCCCGAGATAATAAAACACGGCTCAAAATACGGGGTAAAAATGAAAGCCTCCGCGCCGAGTATACATTTGATACGAGCTGATATAGAAACAGAAGTCGCCCCTATAGTCGGAAGCGAGGAACAGAGCAACGAGCTCGCCAATTATCTTAAAGAACAGTATGAGAATGATAAATCAAAAATCTGGGAATATAATATATTCGGAAAATCCCTTCATGATTTGGTAAACGAGGGATTGAGTACAAAACTTTATCAGATGCCGGAAGACGCGAGAATAAAATTACAGGAAACCCTGCAAAAAATAATAAACGAAGGAAACGGCGGACTCATTTGTATAATTTTATAAAATAGACTTCTTTCGAAACTGTGCTTATGCGGCAATTCCATAATAAGAAATTTTTTCTTGCTTTTTTTTGAATTGTCGTATAGTTTCGAAAGAAGTCTAATATCTGTTTACTAAGGAAATGCCGTATAATTCAAAATAACACTATAACGGAAATTTTAAATTTAAAAAACTATTTTTAGTGTCTTTTATAGTCAACTACTTGAAAATAAACAAAAGGAGACAAAATTAAAATTATTTTCGCGAGACAGCGGAAGAAAAATATAGTCCAAAGCCTATACCAACTGACGCTAACGTAGTAAAAAGAATTTTAAACCGTCAAACTTGTTCATTTTCAAGTAGTTTGACTATATACATTCCTTAACATTTGCGGTCATCAAACTTGTTTTATTAACGTGAGTTCGACAAAAACTTTTGTGCGAAACAAGGAGGACTTCTCTTATTCTGTTAAATAATTTCACTGCCCTCTCTCACCTCAAGACTTACTATCTTTAAACCCCGCCTCTCGGCGTACTCAACAGTATACGCCGTTCCGCCGTGGTTTTTGTATTTATAGCATACACATACGCTTGATAAATCTACTAAACGTCTGTTTCTTTTGTAATAACAGCCTATAGAATAATCCTCTTGAATATAGATAACTTTTAAAGCCTGTTTTCTCAATTCCTTATATTCTTTTATCTCCTCAAAGCTCCAGTTATTTTCTTTTCTAAATTGATCATAAAAAGGTAAAACTAATATAAGCTGTATGTAAGAATACTTTTCCTTTAACTTAATAACAGCTTTTGAGGCTAAAGCGTCAAATCCTTTCGCCCCGCCGGCGTAAAAATAAATAAAGCCTTTCATTATCAAATTTTCAATATTCTTATAAAGATTATACTCTAATAAGGTATCCTTCTTCCTTATTTTTCTGTGTCCAGTAAAACATACAGATTTATTTTTTTCCTCCATATATTATTTCTCCTTTTTATTTAATATATCTTTTAAAGAAGATACGCTATTTGTATTGGAAATCGCTATAAATTCTAATTGTTTCTGTATAATTTCCTCAACAATTTGAAAATATTTAGGTTCTATATGCGCTATTCTTTCATCTAAGCTTAGTTTATTCTCATTTTTCCAAAGCAATCTATCGCTTGAAATCCCCAATATTTCACATATCCTCTTAAGATTTTTAACAGAAATACCAACAAAACCCGTTTCAACATCAGCTAAAAAGCGAGGAGATATTCCTATAATTTCCGAAAATTTTTCTCTAGAATATCCTGCCCTTTCACGATAATTTCTTATATTTTTACCTATTTCAATATTAATTTCTTTCTTGCTCTTTATCCCCAAAATTTCACCACCAAAACACATTACTAACTAATATAATTTTACTTATTTATAATTATTATTAAAATGATGTATTAGACGTGGTATATTAACCATTAAAAAACGGTTTTCATTAAATAATAAAATCCTTTTCTATAATAATTTTCAATGAGTAATACCCTATTCATACTATAGCAGTTTATAAAATTTTTAACACGAACTAAAAAGCGGAGAAAAAATTAATTTCCGTAAAAAAACACGGCAATTAATTTTTACTAAAAAAGTAATATGTTATAGACTTTTTTAGTATTATATATTATAATAAAGATGATGATGACTGTTTTTCGATTATTTTCTGTTGAAAAATAATCGAAAAGCAGTCATATTTTTTTTAATACCATTTTTTGACTGCTTTTGTTGAAAAATAATAAAAGTTGTCCTTAATTACGAAGGGAGTTTTTTACAATGAAGCTGAAGTTACGCGGGAAATTGATTCTAAGTATGGGTATCCTTATCTTTTTGACAGTATTGTTGATTTCGACTCTGGCTTATTTGACTCTGCAAAGAGCCTATGACAAAACTATTGAGGCTGAGAAAGAAAAGCTGGATCAGATTATTAAAAGTCAGGTAGAGTGTATGATTGGAGTGTTGCAGGCGGAATACGATAAGTATCAGGGCGGTGAGATTACCGAGGAAAAAGCCATTGAAAACGCTAAATATATTGTCCGAACCACCAGATACAACAATGGAACAGGTTATTTTTGGGCAGACATGGCAGACGGGACTAACGCTGTACATATTAATCCAGATGTGGAAGGAACCAACCGTTATAACACACAAGATGAAATGGGAAATTACTTTGTGCGGGATACTATTTCCGCCGGAGATAAACCTGATGGAGATTTTATAGATTTTTACTTCGCCAAATCGGGAGAATCTGAGGCTAAGGCTAAAAGAGGCTATGTTAAAAAATTTGCGCCTTATGGCTGGTATATCGGAACAGGAAATTACGAGGAAGATATGCTCCCCATTATACAAGAAGAGCTTGACGCGGCTAATAAAGCTTGTTTTGAGGCAATATTGACTACATGCTCTTTCGGTGTGATTATTTTTATAATTGGTATTATCGTTATTTCTATAATAGCAAAAAAAATGGCGGATCCTATTAAAGCGGCGTCAAAACGTCTGGTTGAACTCAGCCGAGGAAATCTCAGCGATAAAGTAGAAGAATTCAAGGCGAAAGATGAGATTGGAGACTTGACTCACGCACTGGCAAATACAGTTCAGACATGGCGGGATTATATCAAGGATATATCCGAGTCCTTAGCGGAACTTGATAAAGGAAATCTTAGATTTGACATAAAAATGGAATATGTGGGGGATTTCGCTCCAATTAAAGAATCATTCCAGCATACTATATATAAACTAAATGATACTTTTAAAAATTTAAGTATTAGCGCGCAAGAGGTGGCAACCGGCTCAGAACAGATGTCAAACGGCGCTCAGGCTCTTGCCCAGGGAACTACAGAACAAGCGTCAGCTCTTGAGGAACTGGCTGTCACTATAAATGAAATAAACAATCATGTCGCGAATACCGCGGAAAACGCGAAACAAACCAGCGATCAGGCATTGGCTACCGTGACAGAGCTGGAAGCCGGTAAAAAGCAAATGATGCATATGATTACCGCTATGAATCAAATTAACAATTCCTCTTCTGAAATCAGTAAAATTATCAAGACCATTGAGGATATTGCTTTTCAGACCAATATACTATCGTTAAACGCGGCGGTTGAGGCGGCGCGCGCCGGCTATGAGGGAAGAGGATTCGCTGTTGTCGCCGATGAGGTTCGTAATCTGGCAAGCAAATCAGCCGAGGCTTCCCATGATACATCATCTCTCATTAAAGCGACTATTCAATCTGTACAAGAGGGCACCGATATAGCCAATCAGACCGCTGAGTCACTTGACCGTGTTGTTCTTTCCTACAAAGAATCGTCAAAACTGGTTCAAGATATTTCCAAAGCGTCTCAGGAACAGGCGTCGGCTATCTCACAGGTAACACAGGGAATTGATCAAATTTCCAGCGTGGTGCATACTAATTCAGCTACTTCAGAGGAGAGCGCCGCGGCAAGCGAGGAATTGTCAAACCAAGCGCAGCTTTTAAGGAATTTGGTTAAACGGTTTAAAATCAAAGAAGATTAGTAAAAACGTAAAAGAACAGAGTGTCAGTTTTAAGAAAGCACCACGCAAAGAGGAAATAAAAATAATTTTACTAATAATACGCTCCTAACAAAAAAGCGTTTTCGTTTAAGTGGGATTAAAAATCCCACACTTACGCTAAATAGGTGCCGCAAAGATGTGCGGGCGGCTTTTAGCCGACTTTTGCGTAGCAAAAGCACTGACTATTCGCCCGCTTTCGCTAAAATTATTTTTATTTTTAATTTGTCGGTGTTTCCTTTAGTATCTATAAATGAATAGTAAAAAATCTTTTACTAAAGGGGGTGTGAAAAAATGAATTTTTCACACCCCCTTTTTTTAACTGTGTAATCTCTAAAACTTCATAAGAGAAAAATATTTTTTCTCCATCAGCGGGAATTACTGTAAAGTTTAAAAAGAAGTATAGTATAAAAATCATTTATACAGCCAAAATATTTTTGAGGTGATTTCTTTGGGAAAGAAAGGGTTTATCTCTGCCGCGATAGGAATTGTGACAGGCTTCGCCAATGGTCTTTTCGGCTCCGGTGGCGGAACAATAGTAGTTCCGGCAATGGAAAGATTTTTAAAAACAGAACCTCATAAAGCGCACGCCACAGCTATAGCTATTATTCTGCCGCTGTCCGTTTTAAGTATGTTCATATACCTTAAAAACGGGCAAATAGATTGGTTTAATGTTCTTTCAGTATCATTGGGCGGTATGGCTGGAGGATTTGTCGGGGCAAAACTTTTAAATAAAGTTTCCGATAAATGGCTGCATAAAATATTTGGAGCGTTTATGATTGCCGCGGCGGTGAAAATGGTTTTATGATATTTTTACTCATAATCATAGGCTTTTTGTCAGGTATTATAAGCGGAATGGGAATTGGAGGCGGAACAATTCTTATACCTGCGTTAAGTGTCTTTTTTGACTACGAACAGCATATGGCGCAGAATTTCAATTTGATTTATTTTATACCAACAGCTATAATAGCTTTATTTACCCACGCCAAGAGCGGGAACATTGAGAAAAAGGGACTTTTTAAAATTATATTGTTTGGGCTTATCGGAGCTGGAGCTGGAGCGCTTTTAGCGGTAAATATGAAAGCTGATATTTTAAGAAAATGTTTCGGTGGTTTTTTATTTATAATGGGAATTTCAGAGATTTTTAAAAAAGGAAAAAACTAATACTATAGCCAAAGAACTTACAGCAATCTGAGAAATTTTAAGCGGAACACAATAAAATAACGTGAGTTCGATAAAAAATAACAGCAAAACGTAGTTTTGCTCAGAAGTTTTTGTCAAACTCTTTTCAATAGGCGCCACAAAGAAGTGCGGGCGGCGTAAGCCGACTTTCGGCAGAGCCTCAAGGTTTTTATGCTTAAAGAGCCTTTTAGGAGGTTTGAAACCTTTTTTCGATAAAAAAAGGTTTCATCAACTATAAATTTCTGTCGAACTCACGTTAAAATAATTTCTTGATGTGTCAGTTTTACTAAAGCTTGTCCGTTCATTGTTTATAGTTCAAGACTACGAGAATTTTTTTATAACAAAAATTCTCATAACCGACGGCGAAAGTATTCGCCTTTGTATTCAGGGCGAGGCTGGTCGCAAAACTTCGTTTTGCCGCTCGCCCTTGCGACCTGGCTTTCACTCCCCTGAATACAAGAGTAAGTTCCCCGCCTAAAAAGCAGGGGACTTCCTATATCGGTTAAACCACTTTAAAATAATCAAAAAGAAGCGAGATAAAAATGATTTTCGCGAGACAGCAGAAAGATGGCATAGACTAAAGCTTATGCCGACTGACACTAACACAGTAAAACTGATTTTTAATCGTCAAACTTGGTTATTTTAAAGTAGTTTAACTATAATTGTTTCGCTGTAGTAAAATTACTTGTTTTAAAGTGAGGAAAATTTAAAAGAAGCAAAAAAACATTTTATTTGCACAACCCGCAAATTGCTGACACAATTCGCTTTTCGGTCAGCAGCGCTTATACGCCCATAAAACACTTTTTTGCATTTTTTTAAGTTTATTCACTATAAATAAAAATTGGTACAAATTTTTAATACTTACGGAAAGGGTGCACAAAACTTATGAAACAAAATGATTTTGAGAAAATCTTAACAAAATTTAAAACAGCGTCTGTTGACGGAAAAATAGACATCTATGTCACTACAGAAGGACTTAACCGTGAACAGTATAGAGAACTTTTAATGTGGTTTCCGAGAACGGATCTTGACAGACTTGAAAAAGCTCTTGGATAAAAAACACAAAAAAACGCCCCTATGGAAATGTAAAAACCTCCATAGGGGCGTTTTTTCACACCAATCTCAAAGTCAGCGTAAAACAAAAAAATATTTATAGTCAGTAAACTTAAAGAAATACCGCGCGAAAAATACTAAAAATAATTTTTTAAATCTAAAATTTTCGTTATCATACTGCTTTTTAAAAAATAATACTGACAATTCAATTTTTAAAAAAAATTATTTTTATTTTTAAAATTGTCGGTATTTCCTTATGTTTAATTTCTCAAATTTCCCTCTCCCATCTCATATTATAAATAAAAAGGGGATTGATAAAATGTTCTGTCTTAGAAAAGTAATAGGAATAATCTGCCTTTGCCTGGGAATAGGTATGCTGCTTTCCTTAATTATGCCATGGTTTAACTTTTTCACGTCGCTGATTTTAATAGCTTTCGGCGTATGGGAACTTATACAAAATAATTGTTGATACACCATTTAATAAGACTATAGGGGCGGATTTAAGGAAACTTTTTTTCTCATTTTTACAACAGTCAATAAACAAGTTCAGTGGCTAAAAATTTTTTGAATACTAAATTCAATATTATCTCGCTTTACTGTCTATTTCTTCCTTTATTTCTTTGATAAACACATCAAGTTTTTTAGCTCCTAAATCTTCCCCTCTGCTCTTAACAGCGACTTCCCCGCTTTCGGCCTCTTTTTCTCCCACAACAAGAAGATAAGGTATTCTTTGAAGTCTCGCCTCTCTTATTTTATAACCTATTTTTTCCGCCCTGTAATCAGCTTGAACTCTTAGACCGCTGTCTTTAAGGGTTTTAACGACTTGCTCGGCGTAATCGTGAAATTTTTCGGAAATGGGCAGAACAGTGGCCTGAACCGGAGTAAGCCATGTAGGGAAATTTCCGGCGAAATGCTCTGTAAGAATACCGATAAATCTCTCAATAGAGCCAAACACAACCCTATGAATCATAATAGGTCTGTGTTTTTCGTTGTCAGCGCCTACATATTCTGTATTAAAACGAAGTGGAAGCTGGAAATCAAGCTGTATAGTGCCGCACTGCCATGTTCTTCCGAGGCAGTCCTCAAGATGGAAATCTATTTTAGGACCGTAAAAAGCACCGTCACCCTCATTTACAACATAAGTCATACCAAGGTCGTCAAGAGCCTCCCTTAGACCGTTTGTAGCCATTTCCCAATCTTCGTCGCTTCCCATACTGTCCTCCGGTCTTGTGGAAAGCTCGACATGATATTTAAATCCGAATAAACTGTAAACCTCGTCAATAATACGAACAACACCCTTAATCTCATCTTTTATTTGCTCAGGAGTCATAAAAATGTGAGCGTCGTCCTGAGTAAAACATCTAACTCGCATAAGACCATGAAGCTGTCCTGACTTCTCGTGACGGTGAACAAGTCCGAGTTCTCCCATTCTCACAGGTAAATCCCTGTATGAGTGCTGTGTTGATTTATAAACCAAAAGACCGCCTGGACAGTTCATTGGCTTAATCGCAAAATCCTCATCATCAATAACAGTAGTATACATATTACTTTTATAGTGTCCCCAGTGTCCCGATGTTTCCCATAACTGCCTGTTAAGCATCATAGGAGTTGAAATCTCCACATAGCCCTCTTTTTCATGAATCTCTCTCCAAAAATTAATAAGAGTGTTTTTAAGAACCATACCTTTTGGCAGGAAGAAAGGAAATCCGGGGCCCTCGTCCATAAAAGTAAATAATCCTAACTCTTTTCCAATTTTTCTATGGTCTCGCTTTTTCGCTTCCTCAATTCTCTCAAGATATAATTTTAAATCCTCGCTTTTAGTAAAGGCCGTACCGTAAATTCTTGTAAGCATTTTGTTCTTCTCGTTGCCTCTCCAATAAGCCCCCGCCACTGAAGTAAGTTTAAACGCTTTAACAGCTTTTGTCGAGGTAAGGTGAGGCCCCGCGCAAAGGTCGGTAAAATCTCCCTGTTTATAGAAAGATATAACGGCGTCTTCCGGCAAATCGTTTATAAGCTCAACTTTATAGGGTTCGCCCGCCTCTTCCATAAATTTAATTGCCTCGTCTCTTGGAAGCTCAAATCTCTCGATTTTAATATTTTCTTTAACAACCTTTTTCATTTCTCTCTCTATTTCTTCCAGTTCATCGAGAGTAAAAGGCTCTCTGTCAAAATCATAATAAAATCCGTCGTCCGTTGACGGACCTATAGCAAGTTTAGTCTGAGGGTACAAGCGTTTAACCGCCTGGGCGAGAATATGTGACGCTGTGTGACGAAAAGCCCTTTTCCCCTCAGGGCTGTCAAAAGTGAGTATATTAAGCTCACAATCCTCCAAAACAGGGGTCCTAATATCCACAACGTCGCCGTTTAAAAGTCCGGCGCAAGTATTTCTGGCGAGACCCTCGCTAATATCTCTCGCTATGTCAATAACCGTAATGCCTTTTTCATATTGCTTAGATGTTCCGTCTTTAAGTTTAACATTAATCATTAAAATTACCTCCAAAATCAAAAAAATTTAATGGAAAACAAAACCTTTCACTTCCCGATTATCTTTAAACGCAAAAAAGTCCCTGATTCCATAAAGGAAAAAGGGACGAAAAATCCGTGGTTCCACCCAAATTCAGCCAAAAGGCTCTCAAAAGTCCTTTAACGCGGACAAAACGTACTCTATTAAAGTCGCTCAAAGGTGGTTTCAATTAAAAGCGCACATAAAACGTTTCCAGCCGACGGCATACCGCCACGTTTCTCTCTGAAAGCATATCTAAAAATCAGGCAAAAACTATTTATATTTTTATAATATAAAAATACCCATAACCTACGGCGTTTCATAGCGCCTTTATACTCAGGTAAGCTCACGCCACAACTGAATATAAGAGTAAACGCATTTGTGTCAAGACTACTCGAATTTTTGCATAACAAAAATTCTCGTAACCGACAACGAAAATATTCGCCTTTGTATTCAGAGCGAGTTTACAATCCCCCAACCTAAATACAAGAGTAAGTAGCCCCGCTTAAAAAGCAGAAATTTTCCTCTGTCGGTAAAAAAACAGCGGCTTACTCAGTTGGTTAAAATTTCAGATACACTGTTAATAGCGTCAATTAACCTATTTGTCCTCATCATAGCTTTATAATCATTATATCATTAATTTATCTTATGTCAAGCGGTTTTTTATAATAATATTACAGCAATTTTAGAATAGAAAGAAAAAAAAGCAATTTTATTTAATATTTTTATAGTAAACAAACTTAAAAAGCGCAAAAAAAATATTTTATGGGCATGTAAGCGCTACTAACCAGTAAGCGACTTGCGTCAGCGATTTTCGGGTCATGCATCATATTTTTGGCTTCCTTAACGGTGAAAACATTCGCCTTTATATTCAGTGGGAGCTTGTACTCCCACTGAATATAAGAGAAGGGGCGGTGAAAAAATAAAATTTATCTGAAAGAAAATTAAAAACTCTTTCAAATTTTATTTTTGCTAATAAACTTCAAAAACGTAACGCCGTAGGCTAAAATCCGCAAGGCGGGCTTTGCTCGTCTGAGGACATAAACTTTTTTTCGCACCGGTTTTTGGTGCGGAAAAAACATGGCTGGTTCTTTACTTAAATAATTTGCAGGAAATAGGTACATTTCATGCAAAAAGGGGGTGTGAAAAATTCATTTTTTCACACCCCCTTACTCCTATCTGTTAAATAATTTAAAAACTTTGAGTTAATTAGTGTTTTTCCAATTTACTCTTTTCTCATTTTATTCACGGCACTGACAACAGCTCTCAAAGACGACTTGCTTATATTACTGCTTGTTCCCGCCCCAAAATAAGAGTTATGGTCTTTGTCATAAATTTGAATATAAGTAATCGCTCTCGACTTATTTCCAAATGAGAGAGAATGTTCGCTGTAATTTACCACATCGAATTTGATACCAAGTTCCTTTTGCAGACTTTTGCAAAAAGCGTCTAAAATACCGTTGCCACTCTCAACAATTTGTTTAGATTCGCCATCTATAATAACATCTGAAGTAACCGTGACGGTTTTTCCCTGTGTATTCTCATTATAATAAACAATTTCCACAGGTTTTTTAATATCTTTATAGTTGTCCATAAACAAAGCGTAAATCTCCTCAGGAGAGAGTTCTCTGTTTTCAGCATCAGAAACCTTAGTTACAATAAGACTAAATTCCTGCTGCATACTTTTAGGAACAATCAATCCATAATTATGCTCAAGAATATAAGCAATACCGCCCTTTCCTGACTGACTGTTAATTCTTATAATAGGGTCATAGCTTCTGCCAACGTCCGCCGGGTCAATAGGTAGATAAGGAACTTCCCAGCGCTCCGGATGTTCGCTCATTTTAGCCATACCTTTTTTTATAGCGTCTTGGTGAGAGCCTGAAAAAGCCGTATACACCAAATCTCCGGCGTAAGGATGTCTCGGATGCACAGCAATCCCTGTTGATTCCTCATAAATCTCAATAGCCTTGTTGATATGGGTAAAATCAAGCTCTGGGTCAATTCCTTGAGAAAAAAGATTAAGGGCTATGTTTAAAATATCCGCGTTGCCCGTTCTCTCCCCATTTCCAAAAAGGGTTCCCTCAACCCTGTCCGCCCCAGCCAACATTCCAAGCTCTGTCGAGGCGATAGCGGTTCCCCTGTCATTATGAGCGTGAAGACTTACTAAAACATTTTCACGATATTTAAGATGTTCGCACATATACTCAATTTGGTCGGCGTAAACATTTGGGGTCGCCATTTCCACAGTAGATGGCAAATTTATAATAACCTTTCTATCTTCGGTAGGTTTCCAAACATCTAAAACAGCGTTGCATATCTCCGCCGCATAATCCATTTCCGTACCAGTAAAACTCTCTGGAGAATATTCAAAAAGAAAATGTTCTTTTCCGTATTCCTCAGCAAGCTCATCAATCATTTTCGCTCCAAAAACAGCGAGCTCCGTAATCTCTTTTTTGCCTTTATTGAAAACAACATCTCTCTGTAAAGTTGACGTTGAGTTATACAGATGCACAACCGCTTTATTCACACCTTTTAAAGCCTCAAAAGTTTTTTTAATAATATGTTCCCTGCTTTGTGTAAGCACTTGAATAGTCACATCATCCGGAATAAGATTTTCCTCAATCAGCGTACGTGTAAAAACATACTCCGTATCGCTGGCGGCAGGAAAACCGACTTCTATCTCCTTAAATCCTATCTCAGTAAGAAACTTAAAAAATTTAATTTTCTGATCAAGATTCATCGGCTTTTCAAGAGCCTGGTTGCCGTCCCTAAGGTCTACGCTGCACCATATAGGCGCTTTTACAATAGTATTTGACGGCCATTTTCTTTCCGGCATATTCATAGCTGGATATGGTCTGTATTTTTTAAAATTCATCATATAAACAATCCTCCTATATTTATAATAAAAATCTAACTTTGTTTTTACAATAAATAAACTTGAGAAAACAAGAAAAAACAAAATTAAAATTATTTTCACAAAACGGCGTGGCATAGTCTATAGCCTATACCTGCCGACTGCTGAACAACTAAAATAAATTTAATCCACCGAACTTGTTTCTAAGTTTACTAACTATATATATCAGACACGTCAAAAATTATAAGTATTCTTGTTTCTCAAAAATACTTATACCCTACAACAGATAAACTCCGCCTTTGTATTCCGTATAGTCTCAAACCCTCACTGAATACAATAGTAAGTATCTCCGCTTAAAAAGCAAAAGACTTCCCCGATAGGCTAAAACCCGCCTGATATATAACATTTGGTCGGAATACCTGCTTACAATAAAAAAACCTCTCATCTCAAAACAAGAGACGAAAGGTATAATCCTCACGTGGTACCACTCTACTTCACTCATAAAATGAATGCACTCATAAAGCACAGGTAAAAATCCGATGCCCTGTCAAAATAACGGTAGACCTCCGTCGCCACCTACTAAAAAGTTTCAGCGCGCCACTCAAAGGCGAGTTCGGTTTTCTTCGATTACCGCTTCGCACCACCCAGCAGTTCTCTTAAAATCATCAAAAACTTACTATTCCTCATCACAGTGTTTAAAATAAATATAATTTATGTTATCATACAAAATAAAAAAAGTCAATACCTTTTTTTTATTTTCCCTCTCTAAAAAATATATAAAGTTGTCATTACGACCTTTTTAGGATAAGTAAACATACCGTCTCCACATGTGTTGTCACTAACATAGGAACACACATCTTTTACCTCGTCTACGATATGGGAACACAATTCTT